>JBEBUE010000039.1:0-11995 GCA_040393485.1 Herminiimonas sp. | reverse complement strand
CGGTTGAGGTCGGTTTGTTCCTTGGATACGCGCGGCATGATGGCTCCAGCTGAAAATTGATTAAATCGGATAATAGATGATGCTCATCATAAATTCAATAGATGTTGGTCATCATGTATAAAGTGTCGGAAATCAGCAACTGGAAGCATGAAGTACAGCGCGGATGCGCTATGACAGACGATGGCTGAAGCCATCAGTCGGGCGGGGTGTGCAGTGGTGGTGATGCGGGTTTGACTAGCAGTCAGTATCTGTAAAGGCGCTTTAGAAATCGGTCCAGCTACTACGATCGTCTTCACTGCGACGTCGTATCGCTTCCAGAATTAAAGGTTCGGCTTCCTGCCAGCGCAACATGATCATGGGGTCGTCGGATTCGCAGAAGAGCGAATTAAACAATCTATGCTCTACGGCATACATATTGAAGAGTGCGGTGTTGATGATTTTGGAATAGAAACGCTGCGTCTCGATATCCATATCGGCAAACATTTTCCTGTCGCTCATGGCAATCTCCCGCACAGAGAAGGGTGGAACTTGCACTTCATTATATGCAGCAACGCCGCAAGCGATACTTTTTTATGGTGACAGAATTTAGTTTTGTTGCGCACCTGTTGTTAGGCGCCACTTCATGTCATTTAGCGACAAAAAAAGCAGACATCGCTGCCTGCTCTTTCCATCATGAAATAAAGCGGCCGGATTGACCAGCCTGATTATTTAATGAATATGCGATTTAATACGCGCCCATGTAATCACGCTTGCCGATTTCTATGCCGTTATGGCGCAGGATGGCGTAAGTAGTGGTGACGTGGAAAAAGAACTGCGGCAGGCCGAAGCTGAGCAGATACGCTTGCCCTTGAAATTTCTTTTCTTTCGGTGTGCCCGGACGCAGCACGATCTCACGCGCTTCCTGGCCGTCGATTTGTTCCGGTTTGATGCCGTCGATAAAGGCCAGTGTTTTGGCGATCAGGGCCTGCAAATCAGCAAAGGTTTTTTCGCTGTCGTCGAACTTCGGTACTTCCAGCCCAGCCAGTCGCGCCGACACGCCGCGCGAAAAGTCGCAGGCCACCTGTACCTGGCGCAGCAGCGGGAACATGTCGGGGAACAGGCGTGCCTGCAAGTAAGCATCCGGCGTAATGCTTTTGGCGCTTGCATACTCTTCGGTTTTCTTGAGGATATCGCTGACGCTATTAAGCATTTGCTTGAAAACAGGAACTGAAGCGGCGTAGAGAGAGATGGTCATGTGACTTCCTATGGTGGGTGCGTAAGATGAATTACGCACAGATTATAGGCAGGATTGGAAAGCTGTGTTGGCGCTCGCCTTAAACATCCGTTTCAGGGCGATAACCCTGCTGTTGTGCAACGAATCCATCAAAAGCCGCCAGCAACGGCAAATACTTATCTGCGTCATTCTCCAGCTGCATCAATGCATAGCAAGTCGCTTCAAATGACGATAGCTGGCCAGGCTTGTGTGCCTTGCGTATCGCGTAATGCGAGGCGGGAACATCCGCCAGTGGCAAGCGGGGCAATCGCTGCAAGAGGGGATTCAGATACAGCATCTTGCGACTCTTGCGCCAGGTAGCATCAACTACAACCAGGCGATATACGCCAGGGGCGACGCCATCTGTCGCTTCCGGCCAGTCTGGCGGCAAGGCGACTTTGTGGTCAGCACTGGTGTCGGGGTACAGCAGGACAGGGCGTATCGTTGGTGTCATGCCATCGGCACTGTCATACAGCCAGTGATGCAGCTCATCTTCGTCAAAGGTCTCGCCCACAATCAGGCGACTATGCGGCAGGCTCAAGTGCAGCAGGCGCGCACTGTTCTTGGCATTGCTGACTTCCAGCGGATGTTGCAGGAACAGGACTTCAACCTGATGTTCGGTCGTGCGTATCCAATGACAGATGCAGGCGCTTTGCGCACGCAGACATAGGGAGCACATTGCGCGTTTGGGAGGGGCCGACATAGGATGGATTGTTGTTCTGGTTAGAAAGCGGAAAAACGTTGCGCGAAGTTTTGCTGGCGGAAGTGTTCGACCACGTAATCAACAAAAGCACGTGTTTTTGCAGGCAGTAATTTCTGTGCCGGGAAGTATAACGAGAGGGTGCCCATATCGACATACCAGTCAGGCAAGACGCGTTTCAATTGCCCGCTTTCCAGATAGCGTAGTACGTTCGGCATGGAGACCAGGGCGATGCCGAGACCGCTTTGTGCTGCTTCGCAAGCCGCATCCGGATCGCTCATGGTCATGCGTACGCGCATGGATGCAGGGGCTTGTTCTTTGTTGCGATTGCGTAGCGACCATGGTCGTATGCGTCCGGTTTGCGGTGAACGTATAAAGATGCCGTCATGCTGCGGTAGATCGGCTGGTGAATCGAGCCGGGGATGCTGCTCAAAGTAATCAGGTGCTGCGACTAATACGCCGTGCGCTGCTCCTAAAGTGCGCGCAACAACGCCGGGCGGCAATTCAAAGCCGCCGCCTATCGCCGCATCAAATCCTTCAGCGATCATGTCTACACGGCGGTTATCGAAATGCCAGTCTGGAGTAATGGCCGGATAGCGCGTCAGGAAGTCACGCAGCAGCGGCACGATGTAAGTACGTCCGAAACCTGTACCCATGCTGATCTTGAGCGATCCGGCCGGCTGCCCATCGGCGCTCGCCAGGTTGGCGACAGCTGACTGGATCACGGCCAGGCCACCGCTGACTTCTGCCAGGAAGCGCACGCCCGATTCAGTCAGGGTAAGGCTGCGGGTACTGCGCTGGAACAAGCGGACACCCAGGCTGGCCTCGAGCCTGGCTACATTCTTGCCTACCGCCGCCGAGGTCAAACCCAGTCGCCGTGCGGCTTCCGAGAAACTGCCTGCCTCCGCGCTGCGGACGAAGCACTCTATGCTGGTCATGGATTCCATACGGCCACCTTAAACTTTTTGTATCAATAGATTATATAGATTGCTATCTAGTAACAACATAATCTTTGTTCGATACTGATTCCGTACTGCTTTTACTGATTCATTACCCAACATCTACGGAGAATTCATCATGACAAACAGCAAATCGAACAGCCAGGCAAACGGCCCGCAACTGACAGGTAAAGTGGCATTCATCCAGGGCGGCTCACGCGGCATCGGTGCTGCGATTGCCAAGCGGCTGGCACGTGAAGGTGCAGCGGTCGCTTTCACCTACGCCAGCTCGGCCGATAAGGCGAAGGAAGTCGCACAGGCGATCGAGGCAGCTGGTGGCCGTGCGTTGGCTATCCATGCCGACAGCTCGGATACCAATGCAGTCCAGCAAGCGATAAGAACTGCTGCCAAGGAATACGGAGGCATCGATATCCTGGTGAACAACGCAGGCGTCCTGGCGCTGGCACAACTGGAAGATTTCAAACTCGAAGACTTTGATCGCACGATCGCGGTGAATGTCCGCAGTGTCTTTGTGGCGGCACAAGAGGCCGCACGTCATATGGGCGACGGTGGACGCATCATCACCATCGGCAGCACGAATGCAGATCGTATGCCGTTTGCCGGTGGTTCGGTGTACGCCATGAGCAAGGCGGCGATAGTAGGTTTGACCAAAGGGCTGGCGCGCGATCTCGGCCCACGAGGTATTACGGTCAACAACGTGCAACCCGGTCCGGTTGATACCGATATGAATCCTGCGAATACTGATTTCGCCCAAACATTGAAAGGCATGATGGCGATCCCGCGTTATGGCAAGGATGAAGAAATCGCCAGTTTCGTCGCTTATCTGGCAGGGCCGGAAGCAGCTTACATCACCGGTGCCAGCCTGATGATAGATGGTGGTTTTTCAGCGTAACTTAAGCGATCCCGGATGATGTAGCTCCTCTCTCATCAGCATCTGTCTGCGCTGCAAAGCGATCATAGCCGTCACAGCGTAAGCAAGAACCATCTGATATGCGGGCGCGCTGAAATAAGGTTTTATACCGGCTGCTTTCAGTGAAGAGGGAATTATGGACTTTGGGAATTGGAAAGGGCTGGTAGATGCAGATTCGCTAAGGGAGATACTGGCGATTCCGTTTACGATGCTGGTGATTGTTGCGTTTTATCAGATTCAAAAAAAGATACGGGCCGGGACAAGAAAGGAGGGCATCTCTTTCATGTTGGTCATCATCGGGGGCGTGGTCTTCGGGCGCTGGATAAGTCGTTGGATAAGTCAATGCTTCGCCTGACACGCGATGACCGGATACTCGTAAAAAAGGCCTGCATCATATGCAGGCCTTTTTATTTATATGTGTTCAGACGGTTGAATTTGCTGAAAACGATTAATCCTTTTCGCGTGCCAGCATCATGAATTCATTGCGCAAGCCGAGGTTGGTGCGCATCTCGCCCAGCAGTGCCGAGGTCACTGTTTCTTCGCCCGGAGTCCGTATGCCACGGCTTTCCATACACATATGGCGGCAACGGATGACAACGCCTACTGACAAGGGCTGTACATGCTCCATCAGTGTGTCTGCGATTTGTATAGTCAGGCGTTCCTGCACCTGCAGGCGTTTGGCAAAGCAATCCACCAGGCGGGTCAGTTTGGACAAGCCGACGATTTTGCCATTAGGTGTATAGCCGATGGTCGCGGTGCCGAAGAAAGGTGCCAGGTGATGTTCGCAATGGCTGTAAACCGGGATGCCGCGCACTACGATCAATTCATTGTATTGCTCGGCACCATCTTCAAATACTTTGAGGATTTCTGCCGGGTCCTGGTCGTAGCCCGAGGTCCAGTGCTTCCATGCTTTCTCGACGCGTTGCGGTGTTTCCAGCAGACCCCGACGATCAGCATTCTCGCCCAGATGGGTGAGCAGGCGACGCCAGTCCTTGGTCGAAAAATCGTCAGTGTGTCCAGCGTTGCTCTGTTCTTGCAATGGCGCTCCAACTGCTGCTTTGTCTTTTGGTGTGTTCATTATCTTTTCCGGGAATACGTTTGCCTGGTTCAGGTGATGCTGATATCGCATGCGTAGCTGGTCTCAGCAGCGCTTTGGCTATCGCAATGACGCGCATTTTTCTTCGCGTAAGCGGGCTGACCGGGCATCACCTTAAACTGCTTTTGCCATGATTGTAGCCTTTATGTAGTGATGCCTGCAGAAGATGCTGTTTTTCGGCAAGTTTTGCTTCCTGTTTTGGTTCCGGTTTTGGGTATTGTTTACATCTGTAGATTGCAGGTATTTTTCCTTGCATTGATGCAAGCACTTGCGCATTGCATGTCCGGACAAACTGCCTATACTGAATCTGGGAGCAGGTAAGTAAAGGAGACATCATGAGACACAGACTTTATTATTTTCTTCCGGATATCAACAGTGCCCGTCGCGCCTTTGACAATATGTTGCTCAGCCGTATAGAGCAAAAGTATGTGAGCTTTATTTCTGGTGGTGCGCCGCTTCCACATGATTTGCCGGAAGCTAATTTCCTCGTAAAAACAGACGTGCTGCACGGTGCCGCCGCCGGGATGATTATTGGTTCCATCCTTGGTGCTGCATTCGGTGCCTTGCTGATCAATTACTACGACGTCGGACCGGCAACCGTGCTGGTGACTACGCTGATGGGTATCCTGTTCGGCGGCTGGGCATCCAGCATGGCTGCTGCAGCGATGCCGAATTCACAGCTGAAAAAATTCATGCCTGAACTGGAGCGCGGCAAGGTGTTGATGATTGCGCATATACCGGCACGCCGCGTCGAGGAAATTGAAAAGATGCTGGCGGAACGTCATCCGGAAATTCGCTTTAGCGGTGAAGAACCGCATATACCGGTTTTCCCATAACGCTGCTTGGCATCAGGGCTTCATGCCGTTACGGAGCGGACATTCAACGGCAGGATGTAAATAGGGTAGCTACCGCGTCCGCGGGTAAGTGATCGGTAGCTGGATTTTTAACGGAGGTTGCTATGGAACTTCACATGCATTCGCATCGTTGGGAGCAACGCATGCCGGACTGGACTGTGGCAGCGGTTTCCGGGTTTGCTGCAGGCGCGGTTTTAATGGTGTTGGAATTGCTTTGGTCGACCATTATCCAGGGTGCAAGTCCATGGGTGATGTCGCACATGATTGCCGCGATCGTGCTCGGACGGGATGCGCTGCAATCCACTGATTTCAGCCTGGAGGTAGTGAGCGTTGCGCTTGTTACGCATTATGTATTGGGTATAGGACTGGGTCTGGTACTGGCTGCCATTATCGTACCGTTCCGTTTTGATTCAAGTATAGGGATGGTCTTGCTGACGGGTGCCGTATTCGGTGTCTTGGTCTATATGTTTAACTTCTACGGTATGGTGCGTTTCTTCTCTTGGTTTGCTGAAATACGGGGCTGGACGACCATGCTGGCCCACGTGATTTTTGGTATGGTTGCAGCGGCCATGTACTGGAAGCTGGAGCAAGTGGAAAGATAAGTTGTGCTGAAAAATAATAAGTTGTGCTGCGCATAGCGCAATAAAGTCGCGCTTGTGAAAAACGGTGAGCGCCGGTACTGGCCTCACCGTTTTTTTCGCGGCTGCTGCGTGATTGCTGATGAATATCCGCTTAGTAGCCGACGGTAAAGCGTTGACGGCTATGTGCCGGTTTTTCCAGTTCATCAATATAGGCAATGGCGTAATCCTTGAACGATATCCAACTGCGGCCATTGGCATCGACCAGCAGGTTATCTTTGCCCACGCGGAACTTGCCGGTACGTTCTTCTTCCACAAATTCGGCGGACGGCGACAGGAAAGTCCAATCCAGTTCTTTCTCCTGCAGTAGCGTATCGAGGAAGATGCCACCGGCAGTCGCTTCCGCCTTGTACGCTTCCGGGAAGTCAGGAGAATCGATGACGCGCACACCAGGTGCGACCAGCAGGCTGCCTGCACCGCCCACGACCAGCAAGCGTTTGACGCCGGCTTTCTTGACCGGATTGATGATGGCGCTGGCGGGTATGCCGCTGAAGTGTGCTGCGCTGAAAACAGCGTCATGTCCGGCGACTGCTTTTTCCAGTGCTGCGGCATCCAGTACGTCCACATCAATGGTTTTTACACCAGGTCGACCTGCCAGCTTGCTGGTATTGCGTGCGATGGCTGTGACGCTATGACCGCGACGCAGTGCTTCTTCCAATAACTGGCTACCGGCACGTCCGGTAGCGCCGATGATGGCAATCTTGCTCATATGTTTCTCCTAAAAAGTTAAGTGACGCATGTAGCTTAGTTGCTTAAAGCAGATATAAAAAGCGTATTATTCTAGATAGTTTGTTTCTAAAATCGGTCAAATCATGGATCGCATCACCGCAATGCAGGTGTTTGTCAGTGTCGTCGATAGTGGCAGCCAGTCCGCGGCAGCGGATCAGCTCGACTTGTCACGCCCGGTTGTCTCACGCTATCTGGCCGAGCTGGAGGAGTGGGCCGGAGCCCGCTTATTGCACAGGACCACACGCAAATTGAGCCTGACCGCCGCTGGCGCGGAAATGCTGCCACGCTGTAGGCAGATGCTGGAGTTGGTGACAGATATGAAGAATGTGGTCGCGATCCCGGAAGACGCGCCACAAGGTTTGTTGCGTATCACGGTCAGCACTTCATTCGGGCAGGCGCAACTGGCGGCGGCAGTAGCTGACTATGTGAAGTTATATCCGGGTGTGACGGTCGATATGCTGTTGCTGGACAGGGTAGTGAACCTGGTTGAAGAGCGGATCGATCTGGCGATACGCATTAGCAAGGAGCTGGACCCGAACCTGATTGCACGTCGCTTGACCGTGTGCCGTTCAGTCGTCTGTGCATCGCCTGCTTATTTGCGTGAGCATGGCAAACCTACGCAGCCTGAACAACTGGCGCTGCATAATTGCCTGACGCATTCTTATTACGGCAGCGTGTGGCTGCTGGAACGTGACAACGAGCCGGTAAATGTCGCGGTGAAAGGCAATATCAGCGCCAACGATGCCACATCCTTAGTGCAGGCAACGCTGGCCGGGGCTGGCGTGACCTTGTTGCCGACCTTTTTGGCCGCACCGTTTATTCGCTCGGGGCAGTTGCAAGCCTTGTTGCCGGAATATCACCCGCAGGAGTTCGGCGTATTCGGGGTGTATGCATCGCGCAAACATATGCCTGCGACTTTACGCACCATGCTGGACTTCCTGGCTGAACGTTATGCTGACGGGCCAGACTGGGATCAGTCAATCTGATCATCAATGTGCAAACCTGGTATCAGTTTGACGAGCAACGATCTGTTTGCATCTTGTAAATACCTGAAGGCGCATTGTTCATTTTACTTTGCTGCCTTGCAGCATTATTTTCATCTGTAGATGAATTGTTTGCATGTGTGTGCAAAAAACCGAATGCTATGATCGCCAAGTCAGCAAAACTGGCCACCTATCCATGCCCGGTAATATCCCAAACCGGCACCCGCAAACGTCTGTCAATCCAGCATTTGTAGCAGTTTAGTAGATAGCACCTGTCTTTTGGAGGCAGTGCACCATCCGGCATGATCAGAAGGCAGTTTTTCTCCTTCTGTGCTTTCGGCCTGACAATTCTGATTTAACACTTATATATGAGCTCCATTCCTCTCAGTACTACCGCCAGCGATCGTACCCAGCTGGAGGACCGCATTTACGCCAAGGTAACCCTGCGTTTGCTGCCGTTCCTGTTCCTTTGCTACGTTGCCGCTTATCTTGATCGCGTCAATGTGGGCTTCGCCAAGCTCAGCATGTTGAACGACCTGCAATTCAGCGAAACCATTTACGGCCTTGGTGCCGGTATCTTCTTCATCGGCTACTTCCTGTTTGAAGTACCAAGCAACATCATCATGCACAAGGTCGGCGCACGTCGCTGGATCGCCCGCATCATGATTACCTGGTCCATCCTGTCTGCCGCGACCATGTTCGTGACGACACCGACCATGTTCTACGTGATCCGCTTCCTGCTGGGTGTAGCAGAAGCCGGCTTCTTCCCAGGCATCGTGTTGTACCTGACCTACTGGTTCCCGACTTCGCGTCGTGGCCGCATGAACGCATTGTTCATGATTGGTATTCCTATCGCTGGTGTGGTTGGTGGTCCTTTGTCGGGCTGGATCATGAATGCCTTCGCTGGCATGAATGGCTGGCATGGCTGGCAATGGCTGTTCCTGCTGGAAGCATTGCCATCGCTGGCGCTCGGCATCATGACTTTGTTCTATCTGCCGAACAGCATCCGCGCTTCGTCGTGGTTGTCGGATAGCGAAAAAGCCATCCTCGAAGACAACATCGCTAAAGACAATGCCGGCGGTAACAAATCGCACTCGGTAGCAGGCGTCTTCACCAATCCAAAAGTTTGGTTGATGGCTGCAATTTACTTCTGCTGCATGATGGGTCTGTACGGTATCAGCTTCTACCTGCCAACCCTGGTGAAGGCTTCCGGCGTGAAAGACGCACTGGATGTCGGCCTGTTGACCGCGATTCCATACACCTGCGGCGTGATCGCGACCTTGCTGGTAGCACGCAGTGCTGACCGTATGCGTGAGCGTCGCTGGCACTTCGCAATTGCAAGTGCTTTGGGTGGCCTCGGCTTGTTCCTCAGCACCGTTTATGGCAACAACGTCGTACTGGCATTGATGGCCTTGTCGCTCGGTACCGCTGGTATGTTGTCCACCATGCCTGTGTTCTGGACCTACCCAAGTGCAATCCTGGGTGGCGCTGCGGCGGCAGCTGGTATCGGCCTGATCAACTCGGTCGGTAACCTGGCTGGTTTCGTTAGCCCGACCATCGTCGGCTGGTTGAAAGACGTTACCGGCAGCACCAATGCTGGTATGTACTTCGTCGCTGGTGCGTTGGTACTGGGCGCATGCCTGGCACTGCTGCAACCACGTTCACTGGTGAACAAGTAAGCTAGTCACCGCATAAAGAAAAGCCCGCTGATGCGGGCTTTTTTATTGCGCCTTGCATGTGTATATAGCCTTGAGAACAGGCTGGAAATGCGCACATGAGTAAATCGTAATGAGAAACATTCTCATATTATCTGCTACCATCGGGGTTTTATTTCCTCACATTTTTTTAACAATGCATTTTCAAAATAAAAGCAGGCTTATTCATTCCTTCATTTTCTTTGTACTGGGCCTGTTACTGAGCGCGTACAGCGCCGCAGCGACGACCGATGATGAGAAGGCACAAACTGTGGTGCATATGCTCGACTACATCAGCGTCGACTATCCCGAGTTTGTACAAAACGGGAAGGTGCTGAACCAGTCCGAATTTGAAGAGCAACTGGAGTTTTCTACCCAGGCCCTGAACTTGTTAAAAGAAATGCCGGCGAATGCTGAGCAGGCCAGCCTGCTCGATAAAGGGCAGGCACTGCGTAAAGCCATCGCTGGCAAGGCAGAAGGTACCGAAGTATCGAAGCAAGCCAATGCTTTGCGCGCGGATGTCATCCGCGTCTACAAAGTCGCTGTTGCCCCCAAAGGTACGCCTGACCTGGCGCGCGCCGCACAACTCTATGCGGCGAACTGCGCAGCTTGTCACGGCAGCACTGGTCGTGGTGATGGTCCGCTGGCCAAAGGCATGGATCCGGAACCGAGCGACTTCCATGACCAGGCGCGCATGAAAGTGCGCAGCATCTACGGTTTATACAACACCATTGCGCTGGGCGTAGGCGGCACACCGATGCGTCCTTTCACTGAAATCACCGAAGAGGATCGCTGGGCGCTGGCTTTCTTTGTCGGCACCTTGCGTGGCACGGACGAAGACGTAAAGCAGGGCCAAGCAGAGTGGAAAAATGGCGTCGGCAAGAAAGAATTTGCCAGCCTGCGTGCGCTGGTTACCCAAACACCGGATGAGATAGAGCAAAGCGGTGGCAGTGCGCTCACTAAAGTGCAAAGTTATCTGACTAAGCACCCGGAAGCAATCAAGATCGCTGCGCCTTCACCATTGCAGTTCTCTCGCGAAAAACTGGCGCAATCCCTGGCTGCGTATCAGGCTGGCGATGCCGGAACAGCGCGTCAACTGGCGATTACCGCTTACCTGGAAGGTTTCGAACTGGTTGAAAGCAGCCTGAATAACGCCGATGGCATCCTCCGACAAAAAATCGAACTGGAAATGATGGCATTGCGCGCATCGATAGGTGCGGGCAAGCCGGTAGAAGAGGTCACCAAACAAGTAAAGGAAATAGAAGTCTTGCTGGATGATGCTGAAGAAGCGCTATCCGGCGATCTGTCGGCAACCACTGCTTTCATCAGCGCCTTACTCATCCTGTTGCGCGAAGGCCTGGAGGCGATCCTGGTATTGGCTGCGATTATTTCCTTCGTGCTCAAGACAGGTCGTCGCGACGCTTTGCGTTACATCCACTACGGCTGGATGGCGGCGGTTGCGCTTGGCGTCCTGACCTGGGTCATCGCGAATTATGTGATCAACATCTCCGGCGCGAACCGCGAACTGACGGAAGGTATTACCGCGCTGATTGCCGCTGCCATGTTGCTGTATGTCGGCTACTGGTTGCACAGCAAATCCTATGCGCAAGCCTGGCAAAAGTTCATCCGCGAACACGTCAGCGCTGCGCTGGAAAAGAAAACCGTGTGGGCGATGGCTGGTGTTTCCTTCCTCGCGGTCTACCGTGAGTTGTTTGAAATTATCCTGTTCTACCAGGCGCTGTGGGTGCAAGTCGGGGACGATGGTCACGTCGCAGTATTGAGCGGTATCGCTGCTGCCGCAGTACTGTTGGCCATCATAGGCTGGGCTATCCTGAAATACAGTATCCGCCTGCCTATCGGTCCATTCTTTGGCGTGACATCAGCCTTGCTGGCTTTCCTGGCAGTCGTCTTTGCCGGTAACGGTATCGCGGCGCTGCAAGAGGCTGGTGTGATAGAAGCTGATCGCTTTAACTTCATCACGGTGCCGCTGCTGGGCATCCATCCGACCGTGCAAGGTGTGAGCACGCAAGCGATCGTGCTGGTACTGGTGCTACTGGGTATCTGGCTGTCACGGCGTCAGGCGAATGCGAAGTAAGGCCGTGAAGTAATGTAGTACAAAAAAGCCCGCTGTTGCGGGCTTTTTTATTGGGATATCCGGATTTGGGCTTAAGTTGACGATG
>JBEBUE010000038.1:0-12102 GCA_040393485.1 Herminiimonas sp. | reverse complement strand
AAACATGGCGTGACTATCGTTGGTTACACCGACTTGCCGAGCCGTCTGCCTAAGCAAGCCAGTACGCTGTACGCAACCAACTTGCTGCGCCTGACTGAAGAGCTGTGCAAGGACGCTGAAGGTAAAAAGACGACGGATGGAATCATCAACGTCAATATGGAAGACGAAGCCATTCGTGGCCTGACCGTCATCAAGGAAGGCAACATCACTTGGCCGCCTCCACCGCCGAAACCGGTAGCCGCTCCGCCTGCCAAGCCAGCGCCGGTAGCTGCGCCTGCGCACGGTCATGGCCCAAGCACCACCGTTTCTTCGCCTAAGCGTGTGATCACAATGTTTGTCTTCGCAACGCTGTTGTTTGCGTTGATTGGCATGGGTGCGCCTACTGCTTTCCTCGGTCACTTGACTGTATTTGTACTGGGTTGCTTCATTGGTTACATGGTGGTCTGGAATGTTACCCCGGCTTTGCATACGCCTCTGATGAGCGTTACCAACTCCATCTCGTCGATCATCGTGATCGGTGCTTTGGTGCAGGTGGCTCCTCCATTGGCTGATGGCATGGCGCGTCCCGAGTTGCTGATTAAGTGCCTCGCCGCTGCTGCTATCGCTTTGACCGCAATCAACATGTTCGGTGGTTTTGCTGTTACCCGCCGCATGCTTGATATGTTCCGTAAGAATTAAGGAGACCACAATGTCTGCAAATCTGGCTACTGTCTCCTATATCGGAGCAACCATTCTCTTCATCCTCAGCCTGGGTGGCTTGTCGCATCCAGAAACATCGCGTCGCGGTAATCTCTACGGCATGATTGGTATGGGCATTGCTGTGCTCGCTACCATCTTTGGCCCACGTGTTACTGCTGACGGTTACGCTTGGATCATCATTGCACTCGTAGTCGGTGGTGCTGTCGGTCTGTATGCTGCTAAAAAGGTCAAAATGACCGAAATGCCGGAACTGGTTGCATTGATGCACAGCTTCGTCGGTCTGGCAGCTGCACTGGTTGGCTTTGCCAGCTACATCGATCCGTCGATTCACCTGGAAGGCGCTGAAAAAGCGATCCACCAGGTCGAAATCTACGTCGGTATCTTCATTGGTGCGGTAACGTTCTCGGGTTCCCTGATTGCGTTTGGCAAACTGAACGGCAAAATTGGCGGTAAGCCACTGATGCTGCCAGCACGTCACTTCATCAACCTGATCGGCTTGCTGCTCGTGATCTGGTTCGGTCGTGAGTTCATGAATGCACCAGACGTTGCCAGCGGTATGACCCCGTTGATCATCATGACTATCATCGCTTTGCTGTTTGGTATTCACATGGTGATGGCGATCGGTGGTGCTGATATGCCGGTCGTGGTTTCGATGCTCAACAGCTACTCTGGCTGGGCGGCTTCGGCTACCGGTTTCATGCTCGGCAACGACTTGCTGATCGTGACAGGTGCGCTGGTTGGTTCTTCGGGTGCGATTCTGTCGTACATCATGTGCCAGGCGATGAACCGCAACTTCTTCAGTGTTATCGCCGGTGGTTTCGGTGGTGGTGGTGCTCCGAAGGCGGGCGGCGCTGCGAAAGAACAGGTGGGCGAAGCTACCCCTGTTAGCGCACAAGAAACTGCAGAACTGCTGCGCGAAGCAAAAAGCGTGGTGATCGTTCCTGGTTACGGTATGGCTGTTGCGCAAGCACAGCACACCGTGAACGAAATCACCAAGTTGCTGCGTGCTAAGGGTACCAACGTGCGTTTCGCGATTCACCCGGTTGCAGGTCGTATGCCTGGTCATATGAACGTGTTGCTGGCTGAAGCGAAAGTACCGTACGACATCGTGCTGGAAATGGACGAAATCAACGAAGACTTCCCTGATACCGACGTGGTTATGGTTATCGGTGCGAACGATATCGTCAACCCGGACGCGCAGGACGATCCAGAGAGCCCGATCGCTGGTATGCCAGTGTTGGAAGTCTGGAAAGCAGAAACGTCTATCGTCATGAAGCGTTCGATGGCTTCCGGTTACGCTGGTGTTGATAACCCATTGTTCTACAAAGAAAACAATCGCATGTTGTTTGGCGATGCGAAGAAGATGCTGGACGACGTCCTGGCAACTTTGAAAGCAGCTGCCTGATAGCAAGCTGATGTTGATAAAAAAGCCCGCTGCTGCGGGCTTTTTTTATGGGTTTTGACGTCGCTTACGGCAAGAGTAAGTGTGTGCTTACCTGCTCCAGTAACCCGGCTGACTGTACATAGCCTTCAAATGTGAGATAAAGAGGCGTACCTTGGCCGGTACATTCCGCTGCTGCGGATAGACCGCCATGATGTCGTATTCCGGGATCGCATAATCGTCGAGCACGGTTTCCAGCATGCCGCTTTCCAGCTGGCTCTGGATCTCCCATACGGAGCGCCAGGCGATGCCCAGGCCTTCAGTCATCCAGCGATGCAGCAATTCACCGTCGTTGCAGTCCAGGCTGCCCTGGGCGCGCACAGAGACGGTTTTGCCGCGGTAGTTGAAGTACCAGCCGCGTTGTTGTCCGCCCTGCAGGTTAAAGGCGAGGCAGTTATGGTTGGCAAGGTCGTCCAGCGTTTTGGGTTTGCCGTGTTTTTTGAAGTATTCCCGGGTGCCGCAGACTACCCGCTTATTGGCCGCCAGTTTGATGGCCACGAAGTTGGGGTCAATATTGCCGCCGATACGGATACCCATGTCATATCCTTCCTGCACCAGGTCCACCACACGGTCGGTCAGGTTGAAGGACATCTTGAGGCCGGGATGCTGGTCCAGGAATTCCTGGGCATAAGGCGCGACGTGCTGGCGACCGAAGGAGGCGGGGGCAGAGACGATTAAATGCCCGGTGACCTTGTTATTGCCTGCGGACAATGCGCTTTCCGCATGTTCCAGTTCACTCAGCATTTTGCGGCAGTGTTCAAGGTATACTGAGCCCTCTTCCGTCAGGGCCAGGCGTCGTGTAGAGCGATGCAGCAGGCGAACGCCCAGGCGTTTTTCCAGGGTATCGATGCGACGCCCGACCATCACAGGCGTGACCTGCAGGGCTAAGGCCGCCGCGGCAAAGCTGTTATGCTCGACCGCCATCACAAATGCTTCGATCTGTTTGAGCTTGTCCATTCGATACCTGAAGTATTTAATTGGTTAATTAATAGTCCTATTCTAAAAGTAATCCATATGAATTACTATGCAGCGTAGGAAAATTTCATTTCAATGGAGATTATGTAATGGCAAAGATGACAGCAGCCCAGGCAGCAGTTTGGGTAATGCAGAAAGAAGGTATTGATCAGGCCTTCGGCGTTCCAGGCGCAGCGATCAATCCGTTTTACTCCGCCATGCAAAAGCAAGGCACTATCAAACACATTCTGGCGCGTCACGTAGAAGGCGCGACACACATGGCTGAGGGTTACACCCGCGCCAAATCCGGCAATATCGGCGTTGCTCTCGCTACTTCCGGTCCTGGCGGCACAGACATGGTTACCGGTCTGTACTCGGCAATCGCTGACTCGATTCCTATTTTGTGCGTCACCGGTCAAGCTCCACGTGCACGTTTGCACAAAGAAGACTTCCAGGCTGTTGATATCGAATCGATCTCGAAACCAGTGACCAAATGGTCGGTGATGGTTCGTGAGCCAGCATTGGTTCCACAAGTATTCCAACAAGCTTTCCACATCATGCGCTCCGGCCGTCCAGGTCCAGTGCTGATCGATTTGCCGTTTGACGTGCAAGTTGCTGAAATCGAATTCGATCCGGATCTGTACGAGCCATTGCCGGTTTATCGCCCAACCGCGAGCCGCAAGCAAATCGAAGCTGCAATCACAATGTTGAACGCTGCAGAGCGTCCATTGCTGATCTCCGGCGGCGGCGTCATCAATGCAAACGCAACACCATTGATGCTCGAGTTCGCTGAGCTGGTTAACGTTCCTGTCATCCCAACCCTGATGGGCTGGGGTACCGTACCTGATGATCACCCGTTGATGGCTGGTATGGTTGGTCTGCAAACATCGCACCGTTACGGTAACGCAACGATGCTGGCTTCGGACTTCGCATTCGGTATCGGTAATCGTTGGGCTAACCGTTTCACCGGTTCGATCGACGTATTCACCAAAGACCGTAAATTCGTACACATCGACATCGAGCCGACACAAATCGGTCGCGTGTTTGGCCCAGACCTCGGTATCACTTCCGACGCTGGCGCAGCACTGAAACTGATGATCGAAGTAGCGAAAGAATTGAAAGCTGCTGGCAAACTGAAAAACCGTGATGCATGGGTAGCAGAGTGCCAGGAACGTAAACGCACCATGTTGCGTAAAACAGATTTCGACGTAACACCTATCAAGCCACAACGCGTTTACCAAGAAATGAACGCAGTATTCGGCAAAACAGCGCGTTACATCTCGAACATCGGTTTGTCGCAAATCGCTGCAGGTCAATTCCTGCACGTGTACAAAGAACGTAACTGGATCAACTGCGGTCAAGCAGGTCCATTGGGTTGGACTATCCCAGCTGCTCTGGGTGTGCGGGCTGCTGATCCAACCAGCGAAATCGTTGCTATCACAGGCGATTACGACTTCCAATTCCTGATCGAGGAACTGGCAGCTGGTGCGCAATTCAACCTGCCATACATCCACGTTCTGGTGAACAACTCGTACCTGGGCCTGATCCGTCAAGCACAACGTATGTTCACGATGGACTACTGCGTATCGCTGGCGTTCGACAACATCAACTCGACCGAAAACGCTTCGTACGGTGTTGATCACGTTAAAGTTACTGAAGGTTTGGGCTGCAAAGCAATTCGCGTCTACAACCCAGATGACATCGCTCCAGCACTGAAAAAAGCGCAAGAGTGGATCAAAGAATTCAAAGTACCAGTCGTTGTTGAAATCATCCTCGAGCGCGTAACCAACATCGCGATGGGTACTGAAATCAACGCGATCAACGAATTCGAAGAAATCATCGACGTTAAGGGTGCTTAAGATGACGAAACTTGCTGCTAATCTGACGATGCTGTTCAACGAGGTTCCATTTATGGACCGCTTTGAACAAGCTGCAAAGAATGGCTTCAAAGGCGTTGAATTCTTGTTCCCATACGACTTCCCTGCGGCTGATGTCGCAGCGAAGTTGAAAGAGAACAATCTGGAAATGGTTTTGCACAATCTGCCAGCCGGTAACTGGGCTGGTGGTGAGCGCGGTATCGCTTGCCACCCTGATCGTGTAGAAGAATTCAAAGCTGGCGTGGACAAAGCAATTGAATACGTCAAAGTGCTCGGCACCAAACAGGTCAACATCCTGTCCGGTATCGTGCCTGCTGGCGTAACGCATGAACAAGCAGAAGCGACCCTGGTTGCGAACTTGAAATATGCAGCTGCTAAATTGAAAGCTGAAGGTATCCCATTGTTGATCGAAGCGATCAACACATTTGATATCCCAGGTTTCTTCCTGACCGGTACGAAACAGACTCTGGACATCATTGCCAAAGTCGGTTCCGACAACCTGTTCTTCCAATACGACATCTATCACATGCAACGCATGGAAGGTGAGTTGGCCAACACGATGAAGAACAACCTCGCGGTGATTCCTCATCTGCAATTGGCAGACAATCCAGGTCGTTTTGAACCAGGTACAGGCGAAATCAATTACACCTTCCTGTTCAAGTTCCTGGACGAAATTGGTTACAAGGGCTGGATCGGTTGTGAGTACAAGCCTAAAGCTGGTACGGTAGAAGGATTGGGCTGGCGCGCAGCGCACGGCCTATAATGTAGCGTCTCGAAGCATACTGAGCGGTCCGACATCGGGCCGCTTAGTATTTTTACTGAGTACGTAGTTCACACTTAAATATAATCAGGAGTCAGTCATGGCAAAAGTTGGATTTATTGGTTTGGGTATCATGGGCGCACCAATGGCGCTGAACCTGCAAAAGGGTGGTCACCAACTGTTTTTGCATGATCAAAAAGCACCAGCACAAGAATTAGTCGATGGTGGCGCAACTGTTTGCGCATCGGGTGCTGAAGTTGCTAAGAACGCAGACATCATCATCACCATGGTGCCGGATACCCCGCACGTGGATGCAGTTTTGTTCGCAGAAAACGGTGTTGCAGCTGGTCTGGCTAAAGGCAAAATCGTGGTCGACATGAGCTCGATCTCGCCTATCGCTACCAAAGAATTCGCGAAAAAAATCAACGCACTGGGTTGCGAATACCTGGATGCGCCAGTATCCGGCGGTGAAGTCGGTGCTAAAGCAGCATCGCTGACCATCATGGTCGGTGGTTCGGAAGCTGCATTCAACACAGTCAAACCTTTGTTTGAACTGATGGGTAAAAACATCACCCTGGTTGGCGGCAACGGCGACGGTCAAACCACCAAAGTAGCAAACCAAATCATCGTTGCATTGAACATCCAGGCTGTTTCCGAAGCCCTGTTGTTCGCTTCGAAAGCAGGCGCAGATCCAGCCAAAGTTCGTCAAGCTCTGATGGGCGGTTTTGCTAACTCGCGTATTCTGGAAGTACACGGTGAACGTATGGTTAAACGTACTTTCAATCCAGGCTTCCGTATCGAACTGCACCAAAAAGATTTGAACCTGGCATTGCAAGGTGCTAAAGCTATGGGCGTATCGTTGCCTAACACAGCAAACACCCAGGAATTGATGAATGCATGCGCAGCTAATGGCATGAGCGGTCTGGATCACTCGGCACTGTGCCGCGCGATCGAAATCATGTCGAACCACGAAATCGCCAAGGCGTAATTCGTTCGACTGATTGAGTACTGCTGCCGGCATCACACCCAGGTGTGATGCCGGTTTGATTCAAAATTTTTAAAAGTCTCTTGTCCCATGTCGATTGATCCACGTCAGTTTTTGAATGACCTGTATGCCACCGCAGTTGAGGCCGTGAGCGCACAGAAGTGCATGCCCGCCTATTTGCCGAAGCAATCCGCCAAGGGTCGTACCCTGGTGATCGGTGCTGGTAAAGGTGCTGCAGCAATGGCCAAGGTAGTTGAAGATACGTGGCCTGGCAAAGTAGAAGGCTTGATCGTGACGCGTTATGGTCACGGTGCTGACTGCAAACAGATTGAAGTAGTAGAAGCGGCACACCCGGTGCCGGATGAAGCTGGCCGTCAGGCCGCTGGCCGTATGCTGGAACTGGTCAAGGGTTTGACCGAAGATGATCTGGTGCTGTGCCTGATCACAGGCGGCGGTTCCGCCTTGCTGAGCTTGCCGGGTGAAGGCATCACGCTCGAGCAAAAACAAGCATTGAATAAAGCCCTGCTGAAAAGCGGCGCAACGATTTCCGAAATGAACTGCGTGCGCAAGCACCTGTCCGCTATCAAAGGTGGTCGCCTTGCGTTGGCATGTGCCCCGGCACGTGTTGTGACGCTGCTGATCTCCGATGTGCCGGGTGACGATCCTGGTGTGATTGCCAGCGGTCCTACCTTGCCTGATCCGACCACGTGCGCGGAATCACTGGCCATCCTGAAGAAATACAACATCGATATCCCGGCAAATATTCTGAAGCATTTGGAATCCGGTGCCGGTGAAACTCCGAAGCCGGGCGATGCACGTTTCGCACGTAACGAACATCACGTCATGGCAACTGCGCAGCACGCGCTGGAAGCCGCTGCCGCGAAAGCACGCGCTGCAGGTATCACGCCTTACATCCTGTCCAACGATCTCGAAGGCGAGTCGCGCGACGTAGGCATGGTACATGCGGCATTGGCTAAGCAGGTCGCGAAGTATGGTCAACCGTTTGCCAAGCCGTGCGTCATCTTGTCGGGTGGCGAAACGACCGTCACCGTGCGCGGTAAAGGTCGTGGTGGTCGCAATGCAGAATTCCTGTTGAGCCTGGCAGTATCGCTGCAAGGTACCGCAGGCATCCATGCGCTGGCATGTGACACCGACGGTATTGATGGTTCGGAAGATAACGCTGGTGCTATCTATCAACCGGATTCGTGGACTCGTGCTGCCGAGCAAGGCCTGAATGCAAAAGCCATGCTGGAAAATAACGACGGCTATGGTTTCTTCAGCGCGCTCGGTGACTTGATCGTCAGCGGTCCGACACGCACCAACGTGAACGACTTCCGTGCCATCCTGATTCTGTAATTTATTGCTCGCTGCGCCCGCTCCCAGTCGCAGCGAGATTCATTTTTTAATTTTCATTTAAGAAGAACTGTCATGAGACGTAATCGCAAAGCAAAAATCGTTGCTACCCTGGGCCCAGCAAGTAGTGACGTGGAAACCATCAGCGCACTGTTTGAAGCTGGTGTGGACATGTTCCGCTTCAACTTCAGCCATGGATCGCACGAAGATCACCGCGCACGCCACGAAATCGTGCGTAGCCTGGAAACCAAATATGGTCGTCCTGTTTCCATCCTCTGTGATCTGCAAGGTCCGAAGATTCGTCTGGGTACCTTCAATGGCGATTCCGCGGTATTGACCGAAGGTTCGCAATTCGTACTCGACCGTGATCAGACTCCAGGCGATGCAACGCGCGTTTACTTGCCACATCCTGAACTGTTCGCAGCTGTCAAAGCTGGTCAAAACCTGTTGTTCGATGACGGCAAAATTCGTGTTTCGATCGAAAGCAACTCGGGTGACCGCATCGTCACACGTGTGACCACCGGTGGCAAGATTTCGAACCGTAAAGGCGTCAACGTGCCGGACGCAATTCTGCCTATCCCTGCAATGACACCGAAAGATCTGGTTGATCTGGAATTCGCATTGTCGTTGGGCGTGGACTGGGTTGCTCTGTCGTTCGTGCAACAAGTTTCCGATATCGAAGACGCACGCAAGATCATTGGCGACCGCGCTTTGATTCAATCGAAGATCGAAAAGCCAGCAGCAATGCTCGACATCGATGCGATCTGTAAAGCTTCTGACTCCGTCATGGTTGCTCGTGGTGATCTGGGCGTTGAATTGCCGATCTCGCAAGTGCCGCGCGCTCAGAAGGAAATCATCCGTGTATCGCGTAAATACGGCCGTCCAACTATCGTTGCAACACATATGTTGGAATCGATGACCGAATCGCCTATGCCAACCCGTGCAGAAGCATCGGACGTTGCTAACGCCATTTACGAAGGTGCAGATGCCGTGATGTTGTCGGCGGAATCGGCCAGCGGCAAAAACCCTGTTCGTGCTGTGCAAATGATGGACAGCATCATCAAGGAAGTGGAAAGCGATCCGGTCTATCGCGCACTGCTCGATGCACAGCAAGTGGCACCACGTCCAACGCCGGAAGACGCAATCTGCAACGCCTTGCGTGATACCACAGCTGCGATCAAAGCTGCCGGTACTGTGACATACACCAAATCGGGTAGCACCAGTATGAGCGCTGCGCGTGTACGTCCGACCACATCGATCCTGAGCATCACTCCAGAACTGAAGACAGCACGTCGTCTGGCATGGGTCTGGGGTATCCACTCGATCGTCGGTGGCAAGGATGTGCATTCTGTTGATGACATGGTCAGCGAGGCGATTGCGGCCGCCGTACACGAAGGTTTTGCCAAGAAGGGTGATTACATCACTATCTCCGCTGGCTTGCCATTCGGTGAATCGGGTACAACCAACTTGTTGCACATCGCAACAGTTAAGTAATACCTGAGTTGTAACAGTTTCTGAAAAACAGCATGTTTGCTGTTTTTCAGAACTGACATGAATGGTTTGTTTTCCAGTAGGCAAGCAAGCCATTCATGTCAGATGTAAAAGTTTGACCCGGGTCAATTGACATAGACGTTTTATTGCATAGACTCGAGAGGTAGTTTGTTGCACCCGTTGTAGAAGTAAAAAGCTAGGGGTCCTAGGCAGATGCATACCGCATCCCGCCGGGTGAGAAAAACCCTTGAACCTGATCTGGATAATGCCAGCGAAGGGAAGCTAACGAGAACTGTTTGTATCGCATCAGAACGAATTGCACTTCTAAGCTGCAACTCCTTTTTGAATCGCTACCTGTCCTCGAAACCTCCTTAGCTGGCTCCAAGCCAATGTAGTTAGCCAAGGAGCCAAAATGAATGCCAACCCAAAATTTCTGTCCGCCACTGCGACAGTAGACGAAGCAGCCATCCAGCCGCTGCCGAATTCCCGCAAGATTTACATCGAAGGTTCGCGTCCCGATATCCGCGTGCCTATGCGTGAGATTACGCAATCCGATACGCCGGCGTCGTTCGGTTTCGAAAAGAACCCGCCTATCTATGTCTATGACACTTCCGGTCCATACACGGATCCGGCAGCGAAGATAGATATACGTTCCGGCCTCGGCACGCCGCGCTTGCCGTGGATACTCGAGCGCAACGACACCGAAGAACTTCCGGGTCCGACTTCGGAGTACGGCATAGAACGCCTGAACGATCCCAAGTTGGCCGAGTTGCGATTCAACCTGCATCGCAAACCACGTCGCGCGCTCGCAGGCAAGAACGTTTCGCAGATGCATTACGCAAGGCAAGGCATCATCACGTCGGAAATGGAGTTCGTCGCGATTCGTGAAAACATGAATCGTCGCGCGTATCTGGACGAGTTGAAAAAATCGGGTCCTAAAGGTGAGAAGCTGGCCGAACTGATGGGACGTCAGCATCCGGGGCAATCATTCGGTGCTGCGATTCCGCAAGAAATCACAGCCGAATTTGTGCGCAGTGAAATCGCGCGCGGTCGTGCCATCATTCCTGCCAACATCAATCACCCGGAAATCGAGCCTATGATCATAGGCCGCAACTTCCTGGTCAAAATTAACGCGAATATCGGTAACTCGGCGGTCACTTCTTCCATCGGTGAAGAAGTCGAAAAAATGACCTGGGCGATACGTTGGGGTGGCGATAACGTAATGGATCTGTCGACCGGCAAACACATCCATGAAACACGCGAATGGATCATCCGCAACTCACCGGTACCGATAGGCACTGTGCCGATTTACCAGGCGCTGGAAAAAGTGAATGGCAAGGCAGAAGACCTCACCTGGGAAATCTTCCGTGACACGCTGATCGAGCAGGCGGAGCAGGGCGTGGATTACTTCACCATCCATGCGGGTGTCTTGTTGCGTTATGTACCGATGACAGCCAAGCGCATGACTGGCATCGTCTCGCGTGGCGGTTCCATCATGGCCAAGTGGTGTCTCGCGCATCACAAGGAATCTTTCCTGTACGAGCATTTCGAAGACATCTGCGAAATCATGAAAGCGTATGACGTCTCCTTCAGTCTGGGTGACGGCTTGCGTCCTGGTTCCATCTACGATGCGAACGATGAAGCGCAACTCGGTGAATTGAAAACCCTGGGTGAGCTGACACAGATCGCCTGGAAGCATGACGTGCAAGTGATGATTGAAGGTCCGGGTCATGTGCCTATGCACCTGATCAAGGAAAACATGGATCTGCAATTGGAGCAGTGTCATGAGGCTCCGTTCTACACGCTCGGACCTTTGACTACTGATATTGCACCTGGCTATGACCACATCACTTCGGGCATAGGTGCAGCGCAGATCGGCTGGTACGGTACTGCGATGTTGTGCTACGTCACACCGAAGGAACACCTGGGCTTGCCGAACAAGGTTGACGTCAAGGACGGCATCATCACGTACAAGATCGCCGCGCATGCCGCTGATCTGGCCAAAGGGCACATAGGCGCGCAGATACGCGATAACGCCTTGTCGAAAGCGCGCTTTGAATTCCGCTGGGAAGACCAGTTCAATATCGGCCTCGATCCGGACAAGGCGCGTGAATTCCATGATGAAACCTTGCCCAAGGATTCAGCCAAGGTTGCGCATTTCTGCTCGATGTGCGGACCGCATTTCTGTTCGATGAAGATCACACAGGAAGTGCGTGATTACGCTGCCAAGCAAGGCATTACTGAAATTCAGGCTTTGAAAGCGGGAATGGAAGTGAAAGCCATCGAGTTCGTGAAAAGCGGTGCAGAGATTTATCAAAAGCAATGATGATCACGCTAAAGCTGAATGGCAATGCACACCAGGTCGAAGACGGTAGCAGCGTCGCTGACCTGGTTGCGTCCTTGTCTTTGAGCGGCAAGGCCATTGCCGTCGCGATCAATCGGGAAGTGCTGTCAGATAGCGATTGGCCGCAGCGTAAGTTATTGCCAACCGACGCTATCGATATTGTGCGCGCCATAGGGGGCGGTTGATTCATCTGTAAGC
>JBEBUE010000037.1:0-12118 GCA_040393485.1 Herminiimonas sp. | reverse complement strand
TGTTCTTGGCATTTTGCTCTGCACCGCGCCCGAGGAAGTTACCTCCTATCAGTGCGGTACCGCCACCCGTCGTGCCGGATACATCAACCAAGCTGCCGCTTGCCAGCTCGACTTGCCCGCCCAGTACTTTGACTATGCCACCGTTTTCAGCAGCCTGTTTACCTGATGCATCCAGCGTGCCCCTATTCGTGGTGTTACCCGCGCTGCCTGCTTCTAGCGTGATGCTGCCGTTCAGCTCTTGTGTACTGCGTGCTTGGATAATGCCGCTGTTGTTGACCACACTTGCCAGCACAGCATCGCGCGCACCTGCCGACATGACGACCATGCCGCCATCAGCCTGTATAAGGCCGCCGTTCTCGGCAAGATTGTTCAATGTGCTTTGATTCACCTGCATGCCGAGTAACTTGTCGCCCGAGAAGGAAAGCGTCACTTCACTACCCGCAGCTATGGCGACAGTGCCGCCTGACGTATTGATCGTGCCTTGGTTGGAAACTGTATTGGCAATAAAGGCGACATAGCCGCCATTGCTGGTATTGATCGAGCCCTGGTTGATGACGCTGCCTGTCCCCTTGCCGTCGAACTTACGGAGGTTGTCGTTCAGACTGGAGTCATTGATATTCAGAGTAGATGCTACCAGGCCGCCTACGTTGATCTGCGAACCGGCACCGAACAGTACACCGTTCGGATTGATGAGATAGATCTGACCATTGGCATTCAGGTGGCCGAGGAATTGAGTCGGGTTGGTATCGAGAATGCGATTGACGGCAATGGCACTGGCTGACGGTTGTACGAAATTGACCGTTTCTTGGCTGCTGGTATTGAAGGACTGCCAGTTGACTGACAAGTTTTGGCTGTTTTGCGTAACGGTGGTAGTAGTCCCTGCTTGGCTGATGTTGCCGCTTCCTGCCGTTACCTGCCCGCCAACTGGCCCGGCCTGTGCCAAGTTGACGGCGACAGATGTCATGACCGCTGCGAGTAGTTTGCGATTGCTCCTTTTGCCTTGGCCTCGTGTGATTTCGGAGACGATGACCCAGGTTTGATGAACGTGGCTCCAGACCAATCGGAAGACACGATTGAGCGAGGCGTGACGATCCATGATTTCTCCTTTAGAGGAAAGAGGAGGGAGCGATGTGTTTGAGAGGAGCCAGTTTCGAGGCGAGAATTCTTTTTATTTGTATATGAATTTTTTCTAAGAATAGTCTCGGCACAGACAAAGCGAAATCTTTGAAATGTACTTTAGTACTTAAATTTTTGGCGCAAGCATCGGACGGGCATGCTTTTGCGGCCGCCTGTTTCTGTTCGTTGTTGTGCAGATTTGAAGTTATGTACAGCGCCACTTATCTCTGCGGCTATACATTGATGCGCCCAGGGACTTTTCCCTCGGGGGGAGACTCAGGGATAGCCGATAGGCTTGCCGGGCAAGTCCGGCAAAGGGATGAATTCAGTTTCGCCGGGTACTGCGGCAAAGCGCTGCAAGCGCCAATCTTCCTTGGCCTGCTCCAGTCGTTCGATGGAGCTGGAAACAAAATTCCACACCAGGTAACGCGAGCCATCCATTGGTTCGCCACCCAGCAGCATCAGGCGTGTAGTTACCGTACCTGCGTTGCGCAAGGTGACGGCGGTGTTGGCACGCAGTACCAGCAACTGGCCGGGGCCGAACACGCCGTCGCGTCCGAGGTCGAGCTGTCCTGCCACCACATAGATGGCTTGCTCCGGATACTCGGCCGGTACGTCCAGCCGCGCTTGCGGCGCCAGTTGTACATCGACATAAAACAAATCCGATAGCGTAGGCACGGGTGAGCGTTGACCGAAAAAGCTGCCGGCAATAATCTTGGCCGTTGCGCCTTCACCTTCAATGATAGGCAATGCATTAGCTGCCACATGCACAAAGCCCGGATCGATTTCTTCGTGCTTCTTCGGTAGCGCCACCCAGCACTGCAAACCTTCGATGGACGAACCACTCGCGCGCAAGGCCTTGCCGGTACGTTCCGAATGCACGATGCCGCTGCCTGCCGTCATCCAGTTCACTGCACCTGGCTGGATGGTCTGGATCGAGCCGACGCTGTCGCGGTGCTCGATCTCACCATCAAACAAATAGGTGACGGTAGCCAGGCCGATATGTGGATGCGGACGCACGTCGAGGCCATGTCCGGCGGTGAATACGTGCGGCCCCATCTGGTCGAGGAAGACGAAAGGACCGACCATGCGCTTTTGCGAAGTCGGCAGGGCGCGCCTTACTTCAAAGTTATCGCCGAGATCACGCGTGCGCGGGATGACGACGGTTTCCAGTGCGCTTTGGTCGGTATCCATATAGATCCTGCCTCGGGTTGGTTTTAGTTGGCTTGCGTAATGATCTTGATTTCGCCGGACAGTGCTTTGTGTACCGGGCACTTGTCAGCAATCTTGTTGAGGCTGTCTTTTTGTTCAGCGCTCAGGTTGCCATGATAGTGCAGGGTGCGATTGAAAACATAGGCGCCATCCTGTTCACCTGCAACGACGGTAACGTCGACTTTTTCCAGCGGGATTTCTTTGCGGCCAGCGTACATATTCAGTGTCACTGCGGTGCAGGCACCGAGCGCTGCAGCCAGCAAATCGTGCGGCACAAAGCCTGCATCATCGCCGCCGAAAGCGGATGGCGCATCAGCGATGAGTGTGTGTGGACCGGCCGCGACGATGTGTTGCAGTTTGCCTGCACCTTTGGTGACTTTGATTTCCATCTGTAAATACCCCTAAATAGTTGTGTAAATAATATTGATCGATAGCGAGTGATTGGTACCGCGTAATCGGTGTGGCAGCTGCTTGCCTGTAGCAGACGCAGTGCGTCACCACTATAGCGTAGGCAGGAGTGCATCGTCTTGATCTGGGTTTGGTTTGCTGATCTGCAATCTTGTCAGAAAGGCCATGCAAACATAAAAAATTCTAACTCTTATATATGACATAAGACATTTGAGTTAAAATACGGATCGCGGCTTTTACACAAAGTGCTTCCCTACGAAGCTTACGCGCTCTAATTATCTTGATCATGGATAGGACACCAACATGCCTAACAGCAGCACGCAGCAGCAAATTCCGGTCACACTGATTCCCGGTGATGGCATCGGCCCTGAAATCGTTGATGTGGTTGTGCGCGTGTTTGATGCGCTCGGCAACCCGTTCGCATGGGAAACCCAACAAGCTGGCGTGAATGCGCTGGAAAAAAATGGCGATTTGTTGCCGCAGGCTACGCTGGATAGCATCAGCCGTACCGGCCTCGCCCTGAAAGGTCCGTTGAGTACGCCAGTCGGCGGTGGCTTCCGTTCCGTCAATGTGCGCCTGCGCGAAACCTTCCAGCTCTACGCCAACGTACGTCCTGCACGCACTATCGTGCCCGGTGGCCGTTACGAAAAAATCGACCTAGTACTGATACGCGAAAACCTCGAAGGCCTGTACGTCGGCCACGAGCACTATGTGCCGATCGGCGACGATGCACATGCAGTAGCGATGGCGACCGGCATCAACACCCGCGCCGGTAGCCGTCGTATTTCCAAGTTCGCATTTGACTACGCTGTGCGCAACAATCGCCGCAAAGTCACCATCGTGCACAAGGCGAATGTGCTGAAAGCCTTGACCGGCCTGTTCCTGGAAACCGCCAAACAGGTTGGTCTGAACTATGCAGACCAGATCGAATTCAACGATCGCATCGTCGATGCATGTGCGATGCAACTGGTATTGAATCCGTGGCAATTCGACATCATCGTTTCCACCAACCTGTTTGGTGACATCCTGTCTGATCAGATCGCAGGCCTGGTCGGTGGCTTGGGTATGGCGCCGGGTGCGAACATCGGTGAACGCGCCGCTATCTTTGAAGCGGTGCATGGCTCGGCACCGGATATCGCGGGCAAAGGCATGGCGAATCCAACCGCCTTGTTGCTGGCTGCCGCCTTGATGCTGGACCACAAAGGCCAGAAAGAAAAAGCGACCTTCCTGCGTGACGCGATTGATTCGGTGTTGAGCACTGAAAGCGGCCGCACCCCGGATCTGGGTGGCACTACCGCAACCTCCAAATATGGTGACCTGCTGATAGAGCGCATACGCGACATGCAAAAATAAGCGCGGGCTAGCAGCTGCAAGCAAGCAGGCTGTTTATAAGAAAAACGCATGATGAAATCGATTCATCATGCGTTTTTTATTTTTGCAGGCTGTTTGTCGAGGGTCGTGTAGGTATCCGCAACACCGTTGCTGCGCCTATCGCGGCCAGTACCAGCAGGCAGAGCTGTATCCACGGGCGCCCCGAAAAACTCCAGATCGAAACGGCAATCATGATGGACATCGAGCCTATCGCCACGCATTTGGTGCGTACTGTCAGGCTGCGATGTTCTTCCCAATTGCGCAGCATGGGACCTATCAATTGATGTTGCAGCATCCACTGATGCACGCGTGGCGATGCTTTGGCGAAGCACGCCGCAGCCAGCAAGACGAACGGTGTGGTTGGCAGGCCGGGCAGGAAAATGCCGATGATGCCCAGCGCCAGTGCGATACCGCCGACGCAACCGAAGAGGAACCTGACCAGACGTGAGCGCGGTTTGGTTTCAGTGGCGATGGCGGGATGTCCGATAGTCATGTAGTGGTCAGGGATTGGCTTTACTCGACGGTGCCTTATGCGGCACGCGCAGATAAGAATACATGGTTCTGTTTAACTGTACGGCGCAACGTAAATCTGCCGTCGACGAAAATCATGCGTAGCGTATCCCTGATACTTGCTTGCCGAGGTAGCTGGTTTCAATTCTGCAACGCAAGTCGTTTTTATCGGATCGCGCATTGCAATCACGCCGGGATTTCCGCTATTATGAGAATAATTCTCATTTGCATCAATCCCCATGTCCGTCGCTGACTCCAGTCTGCAGCAACAAGTCCACACTTTATACAGTGACCACCACGGTTGGCTGTTCGGCTGGCTACGTAAAAAGCTGGGCTGCGCGCACCATGCGGCTGACATCGTGCAAGACACCTTCCTGCTGGTACTCACTGCACATGACAGGCGCGGCGACCTTGGCATGCGTGAGCCGCGTGCTTATCTGACGACGGTAGCAGGGCGTGTCTTGCTCAATCATTATCGTCGCCTGTCACTGGAACGTGCATATCTGGAAGCGTTGGCACTGGTGCCGGATATGTACGCGCCAGCGCCGGAAGAGCGGCTCATCATCCTTGAAACCCTGCATCAGATCGACCTCATGCTGGATGCGCTGCCATACAAAGCGCGCATGGCCTTCCTGCTGGCTCAATTTGAGGGCCTGACTTATGCCGAAATCGGCGAACGGCTGGACGTCAGTGTGCGCACGGTTAAGCGCTACATGGCGCAGGCGTTCGAAGAATGCATCATGATGAATCTGTGATGCCTGCGACGACTTTGCATGCTGATGACCAGCGGCCTATAGATCGCGCCATTGCGCGCGAAGCGGCACGTTGGCTTGCGTCCTTGTACGAAGGGCAAAGTACCGAAGATATAGCCGCATGCAAGCGCTGGCGTTCGGCTGACCCTGAACACGAACGGGCATGGCAACGTGTGCAACGCATCAATGAAAAATTCGGGATCGTGCCGCCGGAAGTCGGCCTACCGGCACTCGGACGCAAAGTGCGGGTCGACCGGCGTCGTGCCATCAAGACTTTGCTAGTCCTCATGATGGCGGCACCGGTAGGTTATGCATCCTATCGTTATGCGCCGTGGATTGCGCTGAGCGCTGATTACCGGACTGCAAAAGGGGAGCGCCGGGAGATTGTGCTGGCGGACGGGTCGCGTGTTCATCTGGGCACTGATACCAGTATCGATATCGTATTCAATGGTGCGCAACGTTTGCTGCAGCTGCATGCCGGTGAAATCGAAGTAAACACCGGTAGCGACAGCGCGCAGTCGCGCTATCGTCCTTTCGTGGTACAGACTACGCATGGCCATATCCGCGCACTCGGAACGAGGTTTGTGGTGCGTCGTGATGAGGGCGCGCCCAACACGCGCGTCAGCGTAATCGAACACGCAGTTGAGATTAGGCCGCAGGCAGCAAGCGATAAGCGCATCGTACTCAATGCCGGACAGCAAACGCGTTTCACCGAGCAGGGTATAGCGGCGATCGAGATGGCGGATCCACATGTGGCCGACTGGGTTAACGGTGTGTTGTTTGCCAACAAAATGCGGCTGGATGAATTCGCTGCTGAGCTCAATCGCTATCGTCCGGGCTTGTTACGGTGTGATCCGGCGGTGGCGGACTTGCGTATTACCGGTGCCTTCCAGCTCGACAATACCGACAACATACTGAATGCGTTGCCGGACACCTTGCCGGTAGAAGTGCTGTTCCGTACCCGTTACTGGGTCACCATCGTACCGCCCGCAACGGTAGATCAGGGCTGATACCTGCCGATGTGCGACGCGGTACCGTACACCGCGTCGACCTGGTCCCGATTGCGCATGCATATGAATAAGGCGAACGATCTCTTTTAAAGATTTTTGTTTTGTATGTCCCCTTTGCCGACTTCAGGTGTCATGGACTTGTAACTCATGACAATGATCTCGACCAAAGGAAGAAAATGATGTCCCCTCCAATTTCCGGCATATCACGCGCGTCGCAGCAGCTACCGCCCAAGACGCGTATTGCGACCAACATTTACTGCGCATTGTTGACGATGAGTCTGGCGCTGGGCGTCGCACTGCAGACGCCGTCCGCGCACGCGCAGGACAATAATCCTATCGCCTCAGCGCGCAAGGCTTACACTATCCGCGCCGGCGCAATGGGTGAGATGTTGGCTGACTTTGCCAGCAAGGCTGGTGTGACGATACAGATTGATTCTTCCATAGTGGAAGGACGTCGTTCACCTGGTTTTAGCGGAAGCGTTACAGTAGCCGAGGGCTTTGCCCGCCTGCTCGCAGGTTCCGGATTGGAAGCGGTAGAACGCAGCCCTAATATTTACGTGCTGCGTACTGCGCAGATGGAATCGACGTTGCCTGCTGTGACCGTATCGGCCGCAAGGCTCGAAGATGCAACGTCGTATACAGCATCTGCCGTCACCATCGGCAAAACCGAGCAAAAACTCAAAGACATACCGCAATCTGTCAGCGTTGTTACACGCCAGCGCATGGATGACCAAAACATGACGTCCATCTATGACGTGCTGGAAAACGTTACCGGTGTGGTCACCACGGCCAGCCCGATGGCAGGCAAGTACTTCTTTGCGCGGGGCTTTCCGATCACTTCGCTGCAATACGATGGTGTACCTTTGTCGCGGCAGTATTATTCACAGGCCAGCAGCCTGACTGAAAACATGGCTTTGTACGAGCGCGCTGAAGTGCTGCGTGGTGCTGCGGGTCTGTGGCAAGGCGCGGATAGCATGGGCGGCGCAGTAAATCTGATACGCAAGCGCGGGCAGGCAGAAAAAACTATCAGCGCCACCGTGAAAGCAGGGTCATACAATCATTACGGCGCACAACTTGATGTAGGCGGGCCGATGAATGAAAGCGGCACGATACGTGGTCGCGCGGTGCTGGACTACGATACGCAAGATTCCTTTATCGACTTCGTCGGTAGCAAGAATACGACGCTGTATGGTGCCATCGATATCGACCTGACTTCGCAAACCACTTTGGGTTTGGGTATCAGCTACGAAAAAACCAAGGCTACACCTTCGTTCGCTGGTTTGCCTCGTTATACCGATGGCGGTTCACTGAACTTGCGTCGAGGTACCTTCCTCGGTTCCGACTGGAACGAACTGAATAATCAGCAGACGCGTGTCTTTGCAGACCTCACGCACAGATTTAATGATGACTGGCGGCTAAAGGTAGGCGCGGTCTATATGAACGAACGGAATGACTCGCTGTATAGCTACGCCCAAGGGGCTATTAACCGTACTACAGGCCTCGGTGTGAACCGTATCGGCGTGGCGACTGACTTTCGGGGTGAACACATAGGGCTGGATGCGGCATTGAGCGGCAAGTTTCAGGCCTGGGGTCGTCGTCATGAAGTCATCGTCGGCGCCAACTATTCAAACTACAAATCAGATGACAAGTACGCGATTGCGACCGGTCTCGGCGCAGTTAATGTATTCAATCCGAATCCGTATCAACCGCTGCAAAGCATGGCTAGCCTGGCCGCATTGTCCAACCTGTCAACCGGTGCATACGACGTCACCAACAAAGGTCTGTATGGCACCATGCGACTGTCGTTGACCGACCCGCTGAGCTTGATCATCGGCGGCCGCGTCAGCTGGTACGAAAACAAATATGACTCGGTGACCCGTTGGGGTGCCGGGACTACGCTCAGCAAGAGTTCTGGCGAGTTCACGCCATACATGGGCGTGACCTATGCAATTACGTCGCAATGGACTGCCTACGGCAGTTATACCGAAGTGTTTGTGCCGCAATCGCAACGCACCGCCGCACAGCAGACACTGGATCCTATTGTTGGCAGCAACTACGAGCTTGGTATCAAGGGTGAGTTGTTTGATCAGCGCGTCAATACTTCGCTGGCCTTATTCCGTTACATCCACAAAAACCGTGCGGTACAGGATATTGATTCCGGCATGGTGTGTGACGGCGACTACTGCTCACGTGCTTCCGGCAAAGTCCGCAGCCAGGGTGTCGAGGCAGAAATTGGTGGCAAGGTGACGTCGCGTCTGAATGTGTCGGCTGGTTATACGTATAACACCACCAAGTATTTGCAAGATGTGGCGAATGAGGGTTTGATCTTCAATCCTCAAGTGCCTAAACATTTGTTCCGTACCTGGGCTGATTACCGTATCAACGATGCGTTGAGTGCAGGCCTTGGCATGACGACCCAAAGCAATACACAAGGCCGCGACAAATCCGTCGTGCAGGGTGGCTATACCGTATGGAATGCGCGCGCAGCGTATCGCATCGACCCGCGCTGGACGCTGGCTCTGAACGTCAACAACCTGTTTGACAAAAATTACTATGCAACGATAGATCGGGTTAATTTCGGTTCCTTGTATGGCAACCCGCGGGAAGTCATGCTGAGTTTGCGCGGCACTTTCTGATGATTGCTGTTTAAAACGTGTAGTGATTTCAAGCAGCCGGAAGAGCGACATCGTTCTCCCGGCTTTTTTTGCATCTGGTGAGTGCCGGATAGCTGATTAACAAACGTCGGATTGCCGAATACATAAGGCCAGGGCGCGTTGTGTGGGATTGCGCAATTTTGCAAATCGTCTATTATTGAGAATAATTATCATTTATAATTCGATCAGTGTCCTTTTCGGCGTGCGAATTTAACCTCAATTGCTAAGCCGATAACCGTGTAGTTGGAGGTAAGCAATGAGTAAGTCCCACAACAGTAATTTTGACCATATCGCGCGCGAGCACAGCGTGCTGCTCAACGAGTATGGCCGCGTCCAGAGCCGTTGCAGCGAACTGGTAGCGCGTCAGGTCGATCAGATCGAAGCCTTGCGTGTAGACATGGCGCGCAAGGATGCTGAAATCATGCGTTTGCGGGCCGAATTGATCGCCCGCGATACCGAGCTGGCCTTTGCGCGTGAAGATATGGCGATGCTGGAGGCGACCATCCCTGGCCTGCCGACCCGCATCAGTTTGATGCGCCGTGTCGAATCGTTGACCGAGCACATACAAAGCCTGATGCGCGAACGCCTGGGCTGGCAGTGGCTGGGCAAGCCGGCGCGGCCGGAAGTGCATGCGTCGCATCCGGTCATTCCTGCTGACCTGCGACAAAAGTCCGTGCTGTGCATAGGCAAGGATGAGTCGGGTACTTCAGTAGCGCAAATGGAAGTAGAGCGCGCAGGCGGTTATTTTTTACATCACGATGGCATGGATAGCGAAGACGGAGCTGCGCTGGAAGCGAGCCTGGTAGCAGCTGACCTGGTCATTTGCCAGACCGGCTGCGTCAGCCACAACGCTTACTGGCGCATTCAGGATCACTGCAAACGTACCGGCAAACAATGCGTGCTGGTAAATCAGCCACGGGCCATGCATTTCGTACGCAGCACAGAGAGCATAAGGGGCAGCGCCAAACCGGTACAGCACGCAGCGCCCGACGTTACTGCAGCGCCGTTAGCCGGAAGGTAAATTCCCCCCGTACTCTCCGCGATGCCCTCATCTGGATCGTGAGTAGTATGCTGCCGACTCCTATGCGTTTTGCAACACCGTATGTATCTGCTGTAACGCACCCGGATCTTCGATCACTGATAAATCACCGGGATCACGTCCTTCGCATATCGCCTGTATCGAACGTCGCAGGAGTTTGCCGGAACGCGTTTTGGGTAAAGCGCTGACGAAGTAGACATGTGACGGCCGACCAATAGGTCCCAGCCGTTTGTCGACCACCTTCATGATCTCGCATTCCAGTTTGCGCGCATCTTCGGGATTGGATGCAGTCGCCGCATTCTTCAGGATGACGAAGGCGACCGCACATTGTCCTTTGATGGGATTCTCGACGCCGACCACCGCGACTTCGGACACATTACCGTGGCTGGAAATGCTTTCTTCTATCTCGCGCGTACCCAGCCGGTGTCCGGCAACATTGATGACGTCGTCGGTACGACCGAGGATGAAGTAATAGCCGTCCTCATCGCGTATGCCCCAGTCAAAGGTTGAGTAGGCTTCGCGCTTGAAGTTGCGCCAGTAGGTACTGACGAAGCGCTGGTCGTCGCCATACAGGGTTTGCAGGCAGCCGGGCGGCAACGGACCCTCGATGATGACTACGCCTTTTTCGTTGGCCTTGCATACTTCGCCGCTGTCTTCATTAATAACTTTGACTTTGTATCCATACATGGGTTGGCCGGGACTGCCGGAGCGGGTTGGTTTGTCACCCACGCCTTTGGCAATTGAGATAATCGGCCAGCCGGTTTCTGTCTGCCAGTAGTTATCGATCACCGGTACACCCAGCACGCCCGAAATCCAGTCAGACGTAGTCTGATCCAGCGGCTCACCTGCGAGATACAGTGCCTTGAGCGAGGACAGGTCATGTTTCTGCAACAGTTCGATTGGTTGCTTTTTCAGTACCCTGATTGCGGTCGGCGCGGACGACATGCGCGTGACCTTGTACTTCTCGACGATGCTCCACCAGACCGATGCATCCGGTCGTATCGGCAAGCCTTCATACAGGATGGTGGTCATGCCCGCCAGCAAAGGGCCGTAGATGATGTAAGAGTGGCCAACGACCCAGCCGATGTCTGATGTACAGAAAAAAGTTTCGCCCGGTTTGCCGCAAAAAATCAAATCCATCGAGGTTGCGAGCGCAACCGCATAGCCGCCGACATCGCGCAGCACACCTTTGGGCTTGCCGGTCGTGCCGGAGGTATAGAGGATGTAAGACGGTGAATTCGATTCCAGCCAGGTAACCGGTACCGAAGCATCCATATGCTGCTTGCGCAGGCTGGCGTAATCGACGTCGCGGGCTTCAACAATTTTCATCGGCGCCAGGCCGCGATCCAGCATGAGTACATGAGCAGGCTTGTGCTCGGCCAGAGCGATGGCTTCGTCCAGCAGGATTTTGTATGGGGTGATGTTGCAGCCACGGGAACCGGCATCGGCGGAGATGATCAGCGTTGGTGTCGCATCGTCGATGCGTGTCGCCAGGCTGTTGGATGCGAAGCCGCCAAAGACGACGGAATGGATCGCGCCTATGCGCGCGCAGGCCAGCATTGCAAATGCTGCTTCGGCCACCATCGGCATATAGATCAGCACGCGGTCACCCTGTTTGACACCGAGCGACTGCATCATCGCAGCGCTGCGATTGACCTCGGCATGCAGCTCCGCATAGGTATAAGTCGTTTCGCTATTGGTCTCGGTAGAGATCGCGACCAGCGCCGGCTGGTCGGCACGTGTGGCCAGGTGGCGATCCACCGCGTTGTAGCAGAGATTGGTCATGCCGCCGACAAACCACTTGGCGAACGGCGGATGGTCGTAATCCAGTGTCTTGCTGAATGGCGTTTGCCAGTCTATGCGCTGCGCTTGTTGCGCCCAGAAGGTATGCGGGTCATCAATTGATGAACGGTAAAACGCGTCATATGCTGCGGCATCGAAACTCATAAGTCTCCTCCGGCCAGATAAAGCTATGTCTTGTATCGTTCTTATGGTGAAACGGCCTTCGCCGCTTTGATGGCGGCAAAGGCAATGCTGCTGACTAAA
>JBEBUE010000036.1:0-12205 GCA_040393485.1 Herminiimonas sp. | reverse complement strand
ATACGGCCGGGTTGTGGGCATCAGTACTTCATCTGCTCTTATGCACTTTAGGCTATGAACCTGCACAGATACATGTACACTTTTAAAATGCTGATACTAGCTGTAGAGGTCATTCGACCTCTACAGCGGAAGACAATATGTAGGGATGACCAAAATGCAATCCGCCATACACCTGAGTCACGATTTGGATAAGCCGCTCATACAACAAATCGTTGATGAGATAACGGAAGCCGTTGCTGAAAAAAGACTGCGCAGCGGTTCGCGCTTGCCCAGTATCCGTGCATTTGCCGCCGCGCATGGCGTGTCTACATTCACGGTAGTGGGTGCCTATGACCGCCTGGTAGCGCAAGGTGTATTGGAAGCACGTAAAGGAGCGGGTTTCTTTGTAAGGGAGCGCGGCTCAGGCGTTACTCCGCCATCCTCCCTTGAATTGAGCGACAGTATTACTAAAGGCTGGCAAGTCCGTAATGTGATGCAGAGTGGTGCCGGCGTTATCCAGCCAGGGGCAGGCTGGTTGCCATTGGCCTGGCATGACGGCGAAGACATGGCCAGGGCGTTACGGCAGATTGCTGCCCGGCCTAACGATCTGTTTGGCTATGGCGACGCCAAGGGATATGAACCTCTGAGGGAGCAGATTGTTCGCCAACTGGCGGAGTATGAAATAGCAACCGAGGTCTCAGGCGTGATGACGACTTTGGGTGTCAATCAGTCATTGGATTTGATCATACGGCACTACGTTCAGCCTGGTGATGTGGTGGTAGTGGATGAACCTGGTTATAGCGATCTGCTTTTTGCGCTGCGTTTGCGCGGCATTGAATGTATCGGCGTGCAGATGACCCCTGCTGGGCCGGATGTCGCCCAGTTTGAAGAGATACTGAAAAATCGTCGGCCCAAGTTATATTTCACAAACAGCAGGTTGCACAATCCGACGGGCGTCAGCTATAGCGCGGCGACTGCCTTCAAGATTTTAAGTGCTGCAGAACGCCATGGATGCTTGATAGTTGAGGACGATGTCTCTGCCGGATTTGTACACGGGACACACGTGACCTTGGCATCGATGGATCAGCTCAAGCGAGTCATCTATGTGGGCAGCTTTTCTAAAATAATGGGAGCCGGCTTGCGGGTGGGATTTGTCGTGGCGCAGCCGGAAGTCATAGAAGGACTGCTTTACCAGAAACTATTGTCTGGCATGCCGCCATCCGTGACGGAGCACATGGTCAGCAAAACGCTGGCTGAAGGACGACTACGCAAGCAAACTGAAAGATTGCGGAATCGATTAAGCGTTGCGCAAGATCGAATCAGCAAGCGGCTTGAGGACGCGGGCTTGCGCTTATTCTGCAAGCCGCGTGGAGGCATGTTTGTCTGGGCGCGACCTAAGGGCGGGAACATGGATGCCAATGCATTGGCCGAGCTGGGCAAGGCGCAAAACATACTGTTGGCTCCCGGTAGTCTCTTCTACGCCGAAAAGATCCAGACCAGCTGGATACGATTCAATGTTGCCCATTGCAACTATGATCGCCTTTTCAAATTCCTGGCTGATTCGATACGTTGATTCGATAGCTTGATGCGATAGGTTCACTCGCATCTTTAATAGCGGCATCGAAAGCAGCAGAACTAGCCATCCTTGGATTCATCGTCATCTGCCCTTGGCGGTGGAATATATTCAATATTCCCCAGCACCAGTGCACGACCGGCAAACAGGCCGCCGGTAGTTTCAAGGGCAAAACGCTCTGCATCGCGGCTACGTACTTCGCCAATCAAATCTTCGGCTTCCTGTGGCTCCGAGCCCAGCAGGATGACGGCATGCTTGGCCATTTGCAACGATGCTTCAAAGGTTTCGCGCACGACGAAATCGGCATTGTGCTTGACCAGTTCGAGTGCATGTTCGCGGTCGAAGGCGCGGACGACGAGTTTGGTATTCGGACATTCCTGCCGTGCTGTTTCCACGATACGGGTGACGGCGTTCTTGTCGTTGATGCAGACCAGGATGACCGAGGCTTGCATTGCGCCTGCGGCGTGCAGGATGTCCGGACGTCCGCCATCACCATAGAAGACCTTGAATCCATATGGCTCAACGGCGCGTATGACGTCTGGATCGCTATCAATGATAGAGAGTTTGGCTCCCTTGGCGAGCGGTCCCTGGCTGGCGATTTGGCCGACCCGCCCGAAGCCTATGATGAGGACACTGGCTTGTACATCCCGTGGTTCTTCAACGCCATCGAGTGATACACCCGGTTTGCCGCCAAAGCGTTTGTGCAAGACCACGACCATAGGCGTCAAGGCCATGGATAGCACCACGATGGCGGTGATGTTGGCATTGATTTCAGCTGAAATTACATTGAGCTTGAGTGCCTCGGTGAAGAGCACGAAGGCAAATTCGCCCCCTTGTGCCATGAGGATGGCGCGGTCGATCGCTTCCGGGTGATTGCTCTTTGCCAGTCGTGCCACACAGTAGATACAGAAGGCTTTGGTCACCATCAGTGCCAGTACGCCCGCCGCGACGATGCGCCAGTTACTGGCGACGACATCAAGATTCAATGCCATGCCGACACCGAGGAAGAACAGTCCCAGCAACAAGCCACGGAATGGTTCTATGTCTGCTTCCAGCTGATGACGGAAGGTTGATTCCGATAACAGCACGCCCGCCAGGAATGCACCCATCGCCATCGACAAGCCACCCAGTTCCATCAGTAAGGCTGCACCGAGCACCACGAGCAGGGCGGCGGCAGTCATGACTTCACGCGCCTTCGCTTTGGCGAGTACCCGGAATAGCGGATTAAGAAGCCAGATGCCGGCGCCTATCAGCACGGTTAAAGAGAGTGCGGCAAAGATAATCTTTTGTAAGACGGGTGCGCCATGTGTGGCGGCTGCATCAGCCGGTGCGAGGAAGGCAACGATTGCCAGTAAAGGAACGATCAGCAGATCTTCAAACAATAGGATAGAGACGATGCGTTGTCCCCTGGGTGTTTGTATATCGCCGCGTTCGCTGAGTACCTGCATGACGATGGCCGTTGACGTCAGTACGAATCCTGCGCCGGCGACAAAGGACACTTGCCACGGGAAGCCGAAGGCGATGCCGACACCTGTTAGCAGTATCGAGCTCAACACTACCTGCATGCTGCCCAGGCCGAATATTTGTCCGCGCAAGCTCCACAGATGCGACGGCTTCATTTCCAGGCCAATGATGAAGAGGAACATGACGACACCGAGTTCGGCGACATGAATAATGGTCTGCGCATCTGACATCAAGCCCAAACCGGATGGGCCTATTGCGAGTCCGGCAGCCAGATAACCAAGAACGGAGCCCAGACCTATGCGCTTGAACAAGGGCACGGCGACGACGGCTGCGCCCAATAAGGTCACGATCCCTACCAGTTGGCTGGTGTTTCCGTCGATGGCCATAAAATTTCCTGATTCTGTGAGTGAAGCGCGAAGGGCGAGACTATAAGCAGGGCGGCAAACAAAAAAGCCCGCGACCAAAAGGTAGCAGGCTTGATATGAGGGTTTCACCAGTCCTATAGTGGAAAGTGCAAAACCTGGCGCGAGTTGCCTCAACGCGAACTGATTATGCGCTTATTACGGTTAAAGCACAACGTTGATTTTGAGCTACATATTTCCCTGGATAATCTTGTCGTTCTACCTATATTGGTAGAACGACATTTTTACTGCTGAGATCAATCATTTGTAAATTTTCAGAAAATTATAGTTCATTAGTAAAATATATTGGAGTAAAATAAAACACGATCACAAGCTAACGGGTGTTTGCATCATGAATCGAAGAATTGCTTATTTGGGTATTGCCTGTATGACAGCGCTGCTGAGCGCATGCGCGGATATGGGCAACATTAAGCCGCAAGCGCAGCGTATGGATGCAAACACGCTGGGTGGCGGCGCGGCGGTGAGTCATTCCGCAACCAACGATGCGGCCCTGTTGCCGCAGCAGCAGTGGTGGCATGCCTATGGTGATCCGCAACTGGATGCCCTGATCGCTACCGCCCTGAGTGACAGTCCCAACCTGCACATCGCTGAAGCGCGTGTGCGCCAGGCGCAGTCCTATGCTGGTCTGGCTGAGTCGGCTACCTTGCCGAATGTCAGTGCATCGACGTCGATGACGCGTCAATTATTCTCTGCGCATGATTTCATTCCACCACCAGAAGCTGGCAATTACGCCTGGTATAACCGTGCCGCGGTAGAGGCGACTTACGACCTTGATCTGTGGGGCAAGCACCGCCAGGAATTGGCGGCAGCGCTGGATGAGGTAAAAGTGTCGTCAGCCGAATCGCAGATGGCGCGACTGGCACTGGAAAATAATATCGTGCGCAGTTATGTGCAGCTGTCCTTGCAGTTTGCGTTGAAGGATATCGCCGAAGATACTTTGTCGCATCGCGAAAAAGGTTTGCAGGTGATGCGCAAGCGTCTGGCCGCAGGCCTGGCAACCGAGATGGACGTGACGCAGCTGGAAGCTGCGATTCCGCCATTGCATATACAGATAGAGCAATACGACGAAGCGATCATCGTGCTGCGCAACCAGCTTGCTGCATTCACTGGCAAAGGCCCGGCAGAAGGTGAAAAAATCACACGTCCGACATTGGCACTCGATAACAATGCCTGGTTGCGTTTGCCTGCTGTATTGCCAGCTGACCTGATCGGTCGTCGTCCGGATGTGGCGGCCAGACGCTGGGGTGTGGAAGCGACCGGCAAGCAAATCGAAGCGGCCAAAGCTGCGTTTTATCCCGACATTAACCTGATGGCCTTCATTGGTTTCCAGGGCATAGGCTTTTCCAATTTCCTCAAAGGCGATTCGGCCATACGCGGCATCGGGCCAGCCATTTCTTTGCCGATCTTTGATGGCGGGCGCCTGCGCAGCAATCTGGGTGTGCGGACCGCTGCCTACGATATCGCTGTCGAAAGTTACAACGGCACACTGATCCATGCGCTGGAAAGCGTAGCCAATACATTGGCCGTTGCACAATCATTACAGCAACAGAAAACCCTGAATGATGGCGCACTGGTGACTGCAAGCAAAGCACGTACGCTGGCCAGCAAGGGTTTTGCTGCGGGGATGACTGACTTCCTGGTTCTGCTCAATAGCGAAGTCGCCTTGCTGACGCAGCAACAGCAACGTGCGCAAATCACGGCGCGCATGCTGGAAAGCCACGCCGCCCTGATGCTGGCACTGGGTGGTGGCTATCAACCAGAATATCAACCGGAACAAGCAAACAGCAACAAGGATAAGCCATGAGTAACTTTGACAGTACCGTCCGTCGTATCGCGCGTTGCGGTGAGCGCATGCCGGAGCATCCGAAGCAGTTGGTGACACTAAGCCGCCTGGCGTATCACATCCAGAAGCGCACCCAGGATCAACTGAATGCGGTGATGAAAGAACATGGCCTGACCAGTGTCAGCTATACCGCGCTGATGGTGCTTTATGGTTCGGATGATGAAACGCAGCGCGCATCGGATCTGGGCGATGCCTGCTCGGAAAAACCAGCGAACCTGACACGCATTTGCAATGACCTCGAAAAGCAGGGACTGATCAAACGTCGTTTCAGCCTGGAAGACCGTCGCAGTGTCGAGATCTCTCTGACGAATGCCGGTCGTAAGCGGGTAGAACAAGTCTCACCAGGGTACTGGGCCATCCTGCATCAGACCTATGAAGGCTTGAATGAAAAAGAACTATCGCAGCAAGAGACCATGCTCAGGCAGCAACTCGCTAACCTGGAAGCAAGAAGCCCGGAATGAACAGCACTGCTGACGCCACTGCCGGATCTGCAACACCTTCCGCGACACCGGCACCGCCTGCTGCATGGTACCGGCGTGCGCGTGTGATTGCGCAGGACTGGCTGGAAACCGAAGGGCAGCGCTGGGTCTTTGTCCTGAAAACCTTGCTGGCCGCTTTCCTCGCTTTATGGATCGCCTTCCGCCTCGGCTTTGATTCGCCACGCAGCGCGATGATGACGGTATTCATCGTGGCTTTGCCGAGCAGTGGGATGGCATTGGAAAAAAGTATTTATCGTTTGTTGGGTACGCTGGTCGGTTGTGCTGCCGCCTTGACCCTGATTGCCTTATTCCCACAACAGGCGATGTTGTTATTTATCGCGCTCGCTTTTTGGGTGGCCTTGTGTACTGCTGGTTCTGCCTTGATGCGCAATGCGCGTTCCTATGGCTTTGTGCTGGCCGGCTACACCGCCTGCATGATTGCAGTGCCTGCGATCGATGCGCCATTACATGTTTTCAATCTCGCGGTTTCGCGTGTGACGGAAATCTCTTTAGGTATTTTGTGTGCAGCGCTGGTGAACGATGCCTTGTTTCCGAAGCACCAGAGCGAGCAGCTGGTGCAGGCAGTACGTCGCTTGTATCGCAACATTGCACAGCTTTGCAGTGATGCGATGCAAGGGCGTTTAAGCCCCGAACAGCTTGAACGTTTGCACCTGCAATTTGCTACCGAAGTAGCGGCGCTGGAGTCTGGTCGTGCCGCGGCTTTTTTTGAGGCCGGTGATATACGTACACGCAATCAGCAATTGCACGCCTTCAACGCAGCTGCCATGGTCGGCCTCACTACCTTCCATACTTTGCATCAATTGATGCAGCGCTTGCGTAATCGTGGCGATATGCTGGTGCCGGATGTGATGCTGCCTTTGTACGATGCTTTCTCGAATGCTTTGCTGGTAACGAATATCCCGGCACGTACTGCGGTCGAGGTCGGCATCACGCGCGATAAACTCAGCGCCTTGCATGCGGTCTTGCCACAGATGATTGCCGAGGCGCGTGAGAATTTCCAGCGCCATGAATACAACGATGTGCAAAGGCTGAACCTGGATACGGCGCTGGAATTGATGCAACGTTTCAGTGATGAGTTTTATCAGCTGGTAGTGATCTATCACGATCTGCCGAAGCGCCTGTCGGATAAGCCTGCGAAGAACGCCGGACAAATTCTGAGCTACAGCGCGAAGACGCCGCCGATGATTGCATTGGCAGCCGGTTTGCGTAGTGCAGCGGCTTTATTGTTGCTGACCCTGGCATGGCATGGCTTGAATTGGCCGAGTGCTGGCGGCGCAGTCATTATCACCGTGATTTTTTGCGGACTGGCAGCATCATCGCCTGACCCGAGCGGGCTGATACGCCAGACAACGCTGGGTTTTGCGATTGCCACGCCGTTTGCCTTTTTCTGTGCCTTCTTCATGCTCAATCACGTCGAGGGTTACATGATGCTGGTGTTGGCGATGTTGCCGTTCTTGCTGGCGGGTGCGTACATCAGCACCTGGCGCAAGGTAGCGGGTATCGGTATCGGCTTCAACCTGATGTTTGCGCAAATGATCGCGCCGGAAAACCTGATGCGTTTCGATGTGCTGAACTTCATCAATGACAGCATGGCGCAAGTGCTGGGCCTGATATTGGCCGGATTGATGTTTGCATTGATCCTGCCTGAACATAAACAAGGTTCGCGTCGCCATATCGCGGACTCCCTGTGGGGCGAAGCACTGCGGCTGTGCATTAGTGATGCGGCGAATTTGCGCCATCACTTTGAAAGCAGGGTACGCGACTTACTGAATCAATTGAGCATGAGCATCCGTGGCACCGCAGATGCTGCGACTCGCCGCACCTTGAACCAGGCCATTACCTTGCTCGAGATCGGTCATGCGATTATCGATTTGCGTGACCTCAGTGCGCGCCTGAAGCCCGGTCATCCAGCGCGGATCGCCAAAGAGAAGTGTGTCGCCGGGCTGGCTGATTACTTCCGCAAACCGCAAGCGCAGCAGCATGCACGTGCGCTGGCTGAGACGCAGGCCGCGGGTGCGATGTTGCGCAGCCTGTTGCTGGATAAAGATAAATTGGCAGCTGGCGAAGCAGTGCAGTTGCAGCGCGCACTGACGGACCTGCATCTGATTCATGCTTCCTTGCTGGATCAGTCATTGAATGAATTTTCTACTGAAGCCACATTGGCGAATGGAGCAAGCAATCATGCCGCGTGAGATTTCCATCTTTGGTGTATTAGCGCCATCGTTGCTGCTGGTATTCCTGTTAGCAGTCGTCATCCACGTCGGTGTCGATTGGCTCTGTGGCCATTTCGGTATCTATAAACATGTCTGGCATCGCTCGCTATTTCGCTTGTGCCTGCTGGTTTGCATATTCGGCGCACTCGCGCTTGTTATTTACTAGGGATCATCGCTATGCGTACCTCCGCTTATCTCCGCTACATCATCACCGGCGTACTTCTGCTGCTGGCTATTCTGTTTGGCAAATATCTGTGGGATGACAATATGTACTCACCGTGGACGCGTGATGGCCGCATCAAGGCCAACATCATCCATATCGCGCCGGATGTTTCAGGCATCGTGACCAAGGTCGAGGTGAAGGATAACCAGTTTGTGCACAAGGGCGATATCTTGTTCACTATCGACAAGAGTCGTTATGCACATGTGTTGACGCAAGCGGAAGCAACACTGGCCGCACAGCAGGCAGAGAAGGGCATGCGCAGCAAGGAAGCGGCACGTCGCAGTGGGCTGGATTCTTCCATCGTTACCAGCGAGAACCGTGAAGCAGCAGCTTCGTTGTCATCGATAGCTGGTGCCAAGTACCAGGCCGCAGCAGCAGCCCGCGACACGGCCCAATTGAACCTGGAACGCACCGATGTACGTGCGCCAGTGGATGGCTATGTCACCAACCTGCATGTGTACGCCGGTGACTTCGCAACGGCAGGTGTGGCACAACTGGCAGTGATTGATAGCAATTCATACTATGTCAGCGGCTATTTTGAAGAAACCAAATTGCCGTACCTGAAGGTCAATGACAAGGTCGAAATACGCCTGATGAGTGGCGGTGCCAGCCTGCAAGGCCATATCGAAAGTATCTCGCGCGGTATTACCGATCGTGAAGCAAATACCGGTCGCGAGTTACTGGCTGATATCAACCCGACCTTTAACTGGGTGCGGCTGGCGCAGCGGGTGCCGGTGCGCATACGCATAGACAACCTGGATAAGGAACACCAGCTGGTGGCGGGCATGACTTGTACCGTGATCGTCCAGCCAGCCAAGAAGTAAGCAGCATTTTTCCTCAAGTGGCGACGATGCCGTAAGGTATCGTGCGCCGCGCATCCTTCAGGGCGACCGCCCACCAGTGTAGTTGCGCCAGCATCATCTCCATCGATTTTTCCGCACGTGTCGGTGCGTATAAACGACCTTGCTCATCGAATTGTTCCCAGGCATTGGCAAAGCTGACGCTATTGCGCATGGTTGCGACATGCAGTTCGGTAAAGACCTGCCGCAATTGCTCGACAGCGCGCAAGCCTCCGGACACGCCGCCATAAGAAACAAAAGCCAGCGGCTTGGCTTGCCATTCCCTCGACACGGAATCGATCAGGTGTTTGAGCGGTGCGGGATAGCCATGGTTGTATTCGGGCGTCACGACGATGAAGGCATCGGCGCGCTCCAGGCAAGTCCTGAGCGCATGCAGGTCCAGATTTTGTTCGGACTCCAGTTGTGGCTGTATAGATAGCTTGGCCGGATCGACGATTTCCAGTGCGAATTCCTGATGCTTGCGGACTTGAGCGCTGGCCCAGTTTGCGATGACGTCGCAGTAACGTCCTTCGCGAATGCTGCCGTAAATCAGGACGACATTGAGCTTTTCGTGGGGTGCGCTTAATTCCCTGGTGGCTATGCTGGGTAACAGTGCTGACATTGAACCTCCAAATGCGGTTTGCTGCTGTTGTAGATAGTGCGCCGGGTCGGCAGCGCGCTGATAATATACTGTATATGCGTACAGTTAAAAAGAAATAATTACATCTGTTGACTGCATAAAGCGAAGCACTGGCGATACATGAGACTTGCACAATGACGAGGGTGTAGTGTAAAACCTCAACTTAACTTGAGGTCAAGAGACGCCATGAAAAAAATCCATGATGGGCATATACACACTGAGCTGACAGTCGGGGAAGTTGCTGCGCGTAGTGGTGTGGCGGTATCAGCCATACATTTTTATGAGGCGAAAGGCTTGATCGCCAGTCGCCGCAATGCCGGTAATCAGCGGCGTTATGCGCGTGATGTTTTGCGCCGCGTGGCAGTGATCAAAGTGGCGCAGCGCGCCGGTATTCCACTGGCCTCGATTGCAACAGCGCTCGCCGGCTTGCCGCAAGGCCGGACGCCTACCGTCAAGGATTGGGCGCGACTGTCGGCTGCCTGGAAAGCTGAGCTGGATGAGCGCATAGCAAAAATGATGCAGTTGCGCGATCAGCTGGATCAATGCATAGGCTGTGGTTGCCTCTCGATAGAGCATTGCGGTTTGCGCAACCCGGGCGATCAATTGGCTGGGCAGGGTGCAGGACCGCATCTACTGCAGGAGGTGCAAACAGATTAAGGCGATTGTTCTAAATATAGGACGGTAAAGCGAAAAATTGCTATCTACCGGGCATTTTGCTTTGCAATTATTGTTCGTCTGTGGCCGGAATCAACCGCGCACGAAACCAGACATAACCGATAATTTAAAGGAAAAATAGCCATGTCCAAACCTTACACCCGCCTCGACAAAAACGATGTTGCCGTTCTATTGGTAGATCACCAGGCTGGCTTGCTGTCGCTGGTGCGTGATATCGATCCAGATAAATTCAAGAACAATGTGCTGGCATTGGCTGACCTCGCCAGCTACTTCAAACTACCGACCATTCTGACTACCAGTTTCGAAGATGGCCCGAACGGCCCGCTGGTACCGGAACTGAAAGCGCAATTCCCTGATGCTCCTTATATCGCACGTCCTGGCCAGATCAATGCCTGGGATAACGAAGACTTCGTCAAGGCAATCAAGGCTACAGGCAAGAAACAATTGCTGATCGCTGGCGTGGTGACGGAAGTTTGTGTCGCGTTCCCGGCTTTATCCGCACTGGCCGAAGGTTATGAAGTGTTTGTTGTCACTGATGCTTCCGGTACCTTCAATGAAATCACACGTGACGCGGCGTGGGATCGCATGTCGCAAGCCGGTGCACAATTAATGAGCTGGTTTGGTGTCGCATGTGAACTGCATCGCGACTGGCGCAATGATGTGGAAGGTCTCGGGACTTTGTTCTCCAATCATATCCCTGACTATCGGAATTTGATTACCAGCTACAACACGCTGACTAAAGCGAAATAAGCGCTGCGAAGTATTGGCGCATTGATGCGCGCATGCCGCGTAAAAAAGGCCCATGAATTCATGGGCCTTTTTGCATTCTTTTTATTATTCTATTTGTTGACGATCTTGGCCGGCAGGCTAAGTGCCAGTAAGCAGCCGAAGATGAGGAAGCCAGCAAAAATAAACAGTCCCAGTCCCGGCGTATGTGTCAGTCCTTTCAGCCAGCCCAGAATATAGGTTGCGGAGAAGCCGCCGATATTTGCAATGGATGCGATCAGGGCAATCCCCGCGGCAGCTGCAGGGCCGGTCAGGAAGGTGGCAGGCAGGCACCAGAATGCTGGCAATGCACCAATAATCCCGATGTTGGCAATCGTGAACCAGAATACAGTTGCCGCAGGGTTGCTGGTGGTAAAGGTGCTGCCGGCCAGGCCGATGGCACCGATGATCATTGGTAGGGCAATGTGCCAGCGACGTTCGCGATATTTATCGGAGCTGTATCCGGCCACGAGCAGGGCCACGATGGCGAAGGCATGGGGGATACCGGTATAGAAGCCGATTTCTTGCGGGCTGTTAATCCCGGAATCGCGGATGATGGTCGGTAGCCAGAAGCTGATAGCGTAGGCCGACATCATCAGGCACATATCGATGGTGCCCAGTAGCCAGACGCGACCACTGGTGAAGGCATCTTTCAGTGAATGACGGTTTTCGCTGAGTACGTCTTTGTCGAGATTGCCGCGTAATTCCTTTTTTTCATCCTGGTTCAGCCATTTCGACGTTTCGATATTATTCGGCAGCCATATAAATACGATCACGCCCAGCATGACGGAAGGAATGCCTTCCAGCAAAAACAGCCACTGCCATCCTTTTAAGCCGTGGACATCTGCGAATGCCGTCATGATCCAGCCGGACAGCGGGCTGCCTATCATTGCAGCCATCGGCAAGCCGATCAGGAAGATAGCCATGATCTTGCTGCGTTTGTGGGTTGGATACCAATAGGTGAGGTAGAGCATCACACCCGGGAAGAAGCCGGCTTCGGCCACGCCGAGTAAAAAACGTACGACATAGAACTGCATCGGTGTAGTGACAAACATGGTGGCTGCCGACA
>JBEBUE010000035.1:0-12319 GCA_040393485.1 Herminiimonas sp. | reverse complement strand
ACGTCAAAAACAGCAGCCTTGTTGAAGAAGCGTATATGCCTCGCTCCAAAGAGGCTGTGCTTGGTGTTCCACTGTGCAGATGCCGTTTGTGCGGGGCAGAAAATGGAAAAAGAAGTGGGTGTGTCTGAGGTGTAGCAGGGAATTCACGGAACACCGTTCCGTGCCTGCGTAACGGTATCCGCTTGCAAGCGGATATGCGCCCTGCAAGGGTAGCGAGTTTCGCCCACTTCCCATTTTTTGTCTTGCACAAACGGGGACCCCGAAGGGGCAGCGGCGCCGTGGTCGCCTTTCTTTGCTTACTTTCTTTGGCGAAGCAAAGAAAGTGAGTGGCTGCCGGGCCACCCCCGGCATACTGAGCCAGCCCGAAGAGCAAACAGCATCAACAACGAAAACGCGCAATAAAAAAGCCCGGCTAGCCGGGCTTTTTAAATACACTAAGCAACTACTTGCTCCCCACTATTCGCAAAGAATAATCAGTAGCACGTATATCCTTGGTCAACGCACCGATCGAAATCCGGTCCACGCCGGTTTCGGCAATGACGCGCACTGACTCGCGGCTTACGCCACCCGATGCTTCCAGCAACGCGCGTCCCGCGGTTAACGTCACCGCTTGCCGCATGTCCGCCAGTGAGAAGTTATCCAGCAAGACTGATTCGGCCCCTGCCGCCAGCGCATCCTGCAACTCTGCCAGGTTCTCTACTTCGATCTGAATCGTTACTCCGGCATTCAATGCCAAAGCCGCTTTCATTGCAGCACTGACACCGCCCGCTGCTGCGATGTGGTTTTCCTTGATCAGGATGCCGTCATACAGCGCCAGGCGCTGATTTTTACCACCACCGACACGTACCGCGTACTTCTGGGCCAAACGCAGTCCTGGCAGCGTTTTACGTGTATCCAGGATCGATGCTTTGGTACCTTTGACGATGCCAGTGTATTCACGCGTTGCCGTCGCCACACCAGACAGCAATTGCAAGAAGTTCAGCGCAGTGCGTTCAGCTGTCAACAAAGCGCGTGCCGGGGCTTCAATCGCGCAGACCTCACTATCGGCTTGCATGACGTCGCCTTCGGCATAACGCCAGCTAATCTGTATGCGCGCATCCAGTCGCTTCATCACGGATTCAAACCACGGTGCACCGCATAAGACTGCCGCTTCGCGCACGACCACGCGGGCATGAACGAACTCCTGCTCGGGCACCAGTTTGCCAGTCACGTCACCAGTACCGACGTCTTCCGCCAGCGCTGCTTCGATATTGCTTTCAAACGCAGCTGCCAGTGCAGCATCGAACGGAGCAAAGGGATTACGCAACAAACTCATGCCGGTCCTATTCCTGAAAACAGTTTTTGTTCTTTTGCCAGATCGCTGGATGGACGCACGTTGGCTTTTTCTGCTGCAGCGAAGTCGAGCATACGATCAATACAGACCGTCGCCTTACGGCCGATCTCAGGATCTACATGGATTTCATTGCGACCGGTTTCCAATACGTCCGCCAGGTTTTGCAAGCCATTCATTGCCATCCACGGACAGTGCGCGCAGCTCTTGCAGGTTGCACTGTTGCCTGCGGTCGGCGCATCGATGAAGATCTTGCCGGGTGCCGCCGCTTTCATTTTATGCAGGATGCCGTTGTCGGTCGCAACGATGAATTCAGGCGCATCCATGGTTTGTGCAGCATGAATCAGTTGCGAGGTCGAACCGATGGCATCAGCCAATGCGACCACCGAAGCTGGGGACTCCGGATGCACCAGCACTTTGGCGAGCGGATGTTCTTTCTTCAACAGTTCGAGTTCGACTGCCTTGAATTCATCGTGTACCAGGCAGGAGCCCTGCCACAGCAGCATGTCGGCACCGGTTTGCTTTTGGATGTAACCACCGAGATGCTTGTCTGGTGCCCACAGGATTTTTTTTCCTTGTGCGTGCAGGTGCGCGACGATTTTCAAACCGATCGACGAGGTCACCATCCAGTCAGCACGCGCTTTGACGGCGGCGCTGGTGTTGGCATACACCACGACCACGCGATCGGGATGTGCGTCGCAGAACGCCGAGAATTCATCCGTCGGGCAACCGAGATCGAGCGAGCAAGTCGCATCCAGGTCGGGCATGAGGATGGTTTTTTCCGGGCTCAGTATCTTGGCGGTTTCACCCATGAATTTCACGCCGGCGACCACCAGCGTCTTGGCCGGATGATCACGACCAAAGCGTGCCATTTCCAGCGAATCGGAAACGCAACCGCCGGTTTCTTCGGCCAGGTCCTGCAAGTCCGAATCAACGTAGTAATGCGCGACCAGGACGGCTTCGCGCTCTTTCAACAAACGCTTGATGCGTTCCTTGAGTGCAATTTTTTCTTCCGGCGACGGTACGGCCGGTGTCCGCGCCCATGCTTGTGCTGTGCAGCTGGTGCCGCTTTGCATGGCAGGACGTTCGAATTCAACGGTTTTGATTGGCTGGATTTGCATGGCTGGTCGAATAATTGAATGCGATGTTTAATCTATTGCTATGGCCCATGTTTCAGTACGGGCAGTATTGCTTATCCGCTGCGCTCTTGGCTAGCAGGAACAAGGATGAGCTACGAATTGTAGCGCCATTTGCAGCTAAGGGTTGTTGTCTCCCTCACAATGACGCCCAGATATAAACATGTAAAAAAGCGCGACGGGGACTCATCCACGTCGCGCTTTTTTTCAATAGCTATCTTATTCGATGCCTTGGCTGGTCAAATACTCTTCGTAAGTACCCTGGAAGTCGATGATTTCACCGTCTTTCACTTCCAGTACACGGGTTGCCAGAGACGATACGAATTCACGATCATGCGAAACGAAGATCAAGGTACCGGCATATTTTTCCAGTGCAATGTTCAGCGATTCGATGGATTCCATATCCATGTGGTTGGTCGGTTCATCCATCAGCAGGACGTTGTGACGACCCAGCATCAGCTTGCCGTAGGTCATACGACCTTTTTCACCACCGGACAGAACCTTGACGGATTTCTTCACATCATCGCCACCGAACAATAAGCGGCCGAGGATGGAACGCACAGCCTGATCGTCATCGCCTTCCTTGGTCCATTGACCCATCCAGTCGGTGAGGTTCATGTCGCTGGCAAAGTCTTCGGTCGGATCTTGCGGCATGTAGCCGACGTTGGCGTTTTCAGCCCATTTACCTTTGCCGTGATCCGGATCGAGGCCAGTGATTTCAGCACCGCCTATGCAGCGCAGCAAGGTCGTTTTACCGGCACCGTTGGCGCCAATGATGGCGATGCGCTCACCAGCTTCCACCATCAGGTTGAAGTCATTGAAAATGGTGCGGTCGTATTTCTTGCTGAGGCCTTCCACTTCAACTGCGAGGCGGTGCAGTTTCTTTTCACCGTCAAAACGGATGAACGGGTTGGCACGGCTAGATGGCTTGACGTCTTCCACCTTGATCTTTTCGATCTGCTTGGCACGCGAGGTTGCCTGACGCGCTTTCGATTTGTTGGCTGCGAAGCGACGTACGAAGTCCTGCAACTCGGCGACCTTGTCCTTGGCCTTCGCATTGTTCGCCAGTTGCTGCGCGCGCGCCTGCGACGATGCCAGCATGTAGTCATCGTAGTTGCCCGGATAGACTTTCAGCGTGCCGTAATCCATATCGGCCATGTGCGTACATACCTGGTTCAGGAAGTGACGATCATGGGAAATGATGATCATGGTCGAGTTACGCTGATTCAGGATATCTTCCAGCCAGCGGATCGAGTTGATGTCCAGGTTATTGGTCGGTTCGTCGAGCAGCAGGATGTCCGGGTTCGAGAACAAGGCCTGCGCCAGCAAGACACGCAGTTTCCAGCCCGGCGCAACCGCGCTCATAGGACCCTGATGCTGGTCGATGGAAACACCGACGCCCAGCAGCAATTCACCAGCGCGTGCTTCTGCGGTGTAGCCGTCGTACTCGGCAAACTTCGCTTCCAGGTCAGCCGCCTTCATGTAGTCGTCGTCGGTCGCTTCCGGATTCGCGTAGATCGCATCGCGTTCAGACATGGCGGCCCACATTTCGGTATGACCCATCATGACCACATCGAGTACGCGCATTTCTTCAAACGCAAACTGATCCTGGCGCAATTTACCGAGACGTTCGTTCGAATCAAGCATGACGTTACCCGACGACGGATCGAGATCGCCACCGAGGATTTTCATGAAGGTAGATTTACCGCAACCGTTGGCACCGATCAGGCCATAACGATTGCCATCGCCGAATTTGACGGAAATATTTTCAAACAGCGGCTTAGGGCCGAACTGCATGGTGATATTAGCTGTAGATAACACTGATAAAGCCTTTGCGGATATAAATCGAATAACCGTCTATTCTACCATCTCAGGGGGTAAACAGCCGTGTACGCCGGAGAGCAAGGCCGGAGCGGCCTTGCATGGACAAGCTTGCAGATGGAAATTATTGCTTTCCAGGCAAGATTCGAAGCTAAAAACTAACGAAGTTGCTATCTTTTCAGTGAAGGATAAGCGTGCATGTTCAGACTAAAACCGTCCGCCTGCGAGTGCAGCGTCGCATGCGCGCCCACCACCAGCGTCGCCTTGTCGCGACCATGTCCGAATGGCAAGCCAGTCAGTACCGGTAGAGGCAAATGCGTGCGCAGATAGGCCACCATTTGCTCGAAGTCGTAGCCATTGTCGTAATCGGTCAAGCGATAAGCTGAGAAATCACCCAGCAACAACGCCTGTTGATTATCCAGCACACCTGCATGCAATAACTGCAAGACCATGCGTTCAACGCGATAAGGATGCTCATTCACATCTTCAACGAACAGGATGCCACCCTCCACTCGCGGCAGATAAGGCGAACCCACCAGATGCGCCAGCATCGCCAGGTTACCGCCCCATAAGGTACCGCCGACTTCCAGCTCCGGATTGCCGATAGCCTGTGCGGTCAGCGTGTATTCAGACTGGGTAATGCACCGCCAGAAGCTGTTCAGCGTGTAGGCACTCAATTCTTCGCGCACGAAGTCATCGCACAACATAGGCCCTGAAAAACTGCCCGTGCTGCTATGCGCCAGCAAACCCATTTGCAAGGCCGTGAAGTCGCTATGCCCGACGAATAGCTTGCCGCTATCCGCCAGTAATTTGAAGTCCAGTTCCGGCAGCAAGCGTGTCAATCCATACCCGCCACGCAGCGCCAGTACGATATCGACTTCTGGATCTTTTGCCGCTGCATACAATTGCGCGATGCGTTCTTCATCGGTCGCACCGAAGCGCTGGAATTTGCGCTCGGGGTCGCTGAAGTTTTTCACTATGCAGCCTTGCGCCTGCAAGTTCTCGATACCGCGCGCAACGGCGTCCGGATTCACTGCATACCCACTGGCGGCAACCAGCCCTATCACTATCGGTGCCCCGTCTACACTTGCATTCAGCATGCGTACAGCCTGATTCAATTCAGCGTTCATATTTTATTCAGTAGGACCATACAGCCTGCTAGCAGCATGGCAATGCTCGGCGATCAATTGCGACAAGTGATCATTCAGGCCATCTGGCAAATCGTGTCCCATGCCATCGATTTCCTGCAGCACTGCATTCGGTATCAGCTCGGCCGTTTCACGGCCGCAGGCGACTGGCAATAAAGGATCATCCGAACCATGTATGACCAGCGTCGGCACGCGCACGGTTTTCAGCAAATCAACACGATCACCGGAAGCACCTATCGCCAGCAACTGTCGCTTGGTCGCGACCGGCTCCAGACTGCGCTGCACACTTTCTGTAATGCGCTCTTGCAAAACTTCATGCGCAACCGGATAAGCCGGGCTACCGATCACTTTCATCGTGTTGACGAAATGATTGATCACGGCCTGTTGATCATTGGCGGCGGGTGGGCGGCTAAACAATACTTTGCGCGCAGCCTTGGTCGGCCCCGGCAAGCCGCGCCGACCGCTGGTGGACATGATGGAGGTGAGGCTGATGGTATGTTCCGGATACCTGGCTGCGATGATTTGCGCAATCATGCCGCCCATCGACGCGCCAACGATATGTGCGCGTTCAATCGCCAGCGCATCCAGCAATGCGATTGCATCCGCAGCCATATCATCCAGCGTATAGCCGGCTTTCAACGGTATGTGGAAAGCCATCTTGATCAGCGCCAGCAATGTGTTCGGCTTGCCCAAATGATGCAACTTGCTGGACAGGCCACTGTCGCGATTATCAAAACGGATAACGTAAAAGCCCTGGCGCTCCAGGCCATCGCAGAATGCGGTCGGCCATGAAATGAGCTGCATGCCCAGGCCCATGATCAGGAGGATGGGCGGATTGCCTGGATCGCCCTGGGTCTCATATGCAATGTCTACATTATTTACATGGATAGTCGGCAAGGCAGAGCTTTCAAGTAAGACGTTGCAATTACAAATTCAATTCCACATGCGCTACGTACGTTGCGGATCACGATAAATGATTTTTTTAACACCTTGATGACCATGGTGATCGAAACGTTGCCACTGACCTTCCGGTTGTGCCAGCCTGTCGGCCAGCGCATACAACACAGTCGGGTTGGCAACCATGCCGGTATGGCTGCCGTGCACTTCGATATTCTCCGATTGATCTGTTTCCTGCTCGACGCAGCATTGCCACGACACAATACCATCGGTACGACTGAAAATCGAGGTGCTTGGTACCGGTGGCGTTTTCTTCAGTTCAGCGATTTGCATTTCATCGATGGCCGGCTTGCCACTCACCATTTGATACAAGCGCCACGCATTGGTCGCGGTCGGATGACCGGTAAAAGGCGAACCCAGTGTGATCACACAGCGCACATGATCCGGCAAGGCCTTGGCAATTTCCCGCGCATAAATCCCGCCGAGGCTCCAGCCGATGAGGCTGACTTTTTTGCCATGCTTTTCGCTCAGCTCGCGGGTTCGTGCGATACAACGTTCCAGCACGCCGTCACGCGGACCAAGATTCAGGCCTTGCTTCCAGGCATAGGCCTGATAGCCGCACTTAGCCAGGAATTTACGCAGAAAAAATGTCAGTGCATCACCCGCCATCAAACCCGGCAGCACCATAACCGGATGACCATCACCCGCAGGGACATCCTTCAGTACCGGCGCAGCCAGCAAAGCCGCCCCCAATTCCCACGGTGCGCGCCCTTCCAGCGCCAATAAAAACATACTCGGCGCTTTTAAGGTACTGCTCTCATTGCTTGCCGCAGTGTAACGATTTGCTTCCATCATGCGTACTCCAAATCAAGGGATCAGGGATTGGAGTGCAAGCAAGGCCTGGGGTTCAACCCGTAACCAACACTGAATAGACCGCTCGCCTTATTTCCTCCCTGCGCATAGCGCATGCAATACCTGCGCCAGTTTCCTGACGGCGACGTCCAGTTCATGGGGCGCATGTGCAGCAAAGCCCAGCAGGAAACCAGCCTTGTAGCGCTTGCTTGCATGCAGTCCGGCCAGGCCCAGGACATCAATGCCAGCCTTGCGCGCGGCCTCCACCGCCGCGCGCTCAGGAATGTCGCGTATGAATACACACGGCATCTGCATCCCTCCGCCCGGCACCCGTGCTTCGACGAATTCAGACAGGTGTTGACGCACCAGCCGCACCAGTACGTCGCGCCGCTCCGCATAGACGGCGCGCATGGTACGGATATGCGCACCGAAGTGCCCGCCTTCCATGAAGCGCGCCAGCGTCAGTTGCGGAATCGGAGCGCTATGTCCATCCAGTAAAGTCCGCGCTACGGTCATGGGTGCAAGCAGTTGCGACGGCAACACCATATAAGCCAGACGCAGACCGGGGAACAAGGATTTGGTAAAGGTGCCGATGTAAATCGTCCGTTCATAGGAATCCAGTCCCTGCACGCAGGCGGTAGGTTTGCCCTCGTAATGGAACTCGCTGTCGTAGTCGTCTTCAATGATCCAGCCCTGCCGTTGCCGCGCCCATTCGATAATGGCCAGGCGTCTGTCCAGCGCCAGCGTTGCGCCGGTAGGAAATTGGTGCGATGGCGTCAGGAATACGGCCTTGGGTGCCTCACCTGACGCCTGGGCCAATTCGAGCATGCGCTCCACACGCAAGCCATCCGCATCCAGCGGCACAGGCACACACTCAAGTCCGGCCGCATCGAAAGCCTTGCGCGCGCCGTGATATACCGGGTCTTCAATGAAGATGCGCTCACCCACATCGAGCAGCACCTGGGCGCACAGGGTCAGGGCCTGCTGCGTACTAGTCAGCACCAGCACGCGCTCGGGCGTGGCACGCGCACCGCGTTCGAGATTAACGTAATCGGCAATCGCGCGGCGCAGTTGCTCCATGCCCTGCGGTGGGCTGTGCAGCAAGGCATGGGTCCCGTATTCCTTCAATACTTGCCGCTGCAATCGCTCCCAGGTCTGGAGCGGAAAGTTCCGCGTTTCCGGCACCCCTGGCGCGAACGCACGTGGCACGACAAAATCCCGCACGCCACCACCCTGAAACATGGCTTGTCCACGCTGGCTCAGGCGCGCTCCAGCGCCCTGCTCAACTACCGTACGCCGCGGCCTGCCGCGCCCAGGCAAGCGTTGCATGCGCTCGGACACATAGCTGCCACTACCGACGCGTCGCTCGATAAAACCTTCCGCATGCAACTGGCCATAAGCCGACTCAACCGTATCGCGCGACACGCCTAATGACTGCGCCAGTGCCCGTGATGCAGGCAATGGCCGGCCCACATCGAGTGCGCCGTCGAGAATCAACTGGCGTATCGCACGCTGTACCCGCGCATGCAGCGGCAGCCCGCTATGCGCAGGGTCACCTAACCAGGTTTTAACGGATTCAAGTTGGGCGTGTTTAAACAATTGGTCTGCACCTCATTGCAAAAATGGCGGGGAATATACGGCCATTTTAAAGCTATAAATACATCCTTTCATTTATCTCCCGGAAATTAGCCGCTCATCATGTCATCCATCCCTACCCGCTCATCCCTCAGTTGGAACGATCTCAGCCATCCCATCGTCGCCGGACTGATCTCGGTCATCGTCAATTACGGCGGCACCTTCATCCTGGTTTTCCAGGCGGCAAAAGCAGCCCAGCTCAGTCCGGAATTGACGGCTTCGTGGGTATGGTCAATTTCGATAGGCGTAGGCGTGACCGGACTCATGCTGAGCTGGATGTCACGCGAACCCATCATCACGGCCTGGTCCACACCGGCCGCTGCATTTCTGGTCACCGCGCTGGCAACCACACCATATGCCGAAGCAATAGGCGCGTATCTGGTTTCCGCGGCGGCATTCGTATTGCTGGGACTTTCGGGCTGGTTCGAGCGCGTGATACGCCTGATTCCTCCTGGTGTGGCCGCAGGCTTGCTGGCTGGCATCCTGCTGCAGTTCGGTATCGGGGCTTTCGGCGCCATGAGTATGGATCCGTTGCTGACAGGCTTGCTCATTACCGCCTACCTGATATTCAAACGCTGCGCTGCACGCTACGCGGTGGTCGGCATTCTGCTGTTAGGGCTAGCTTTCTTGCTGGTGCAGGATCGTGTCGATCTGTCCGGCCTGAGCCTGAAGCTGGCAGCGCCGGTTTTCACCGCTCCTGCATTCTCGCTCAATGCTTTATTGAGCGTAGCGCTACCGCTATTCCTGATCACGCTAACCGGCCAATACATGCCCGGCATACTGGTGCTGCGCAATGACGGCTACCGGACCAGTGCCAATCCCATCGTGACCATGACCGGCCTGGGTTCGCTATTGATGGCACCGTTCGGCTCACATGCCTTCAACATCGCTGCTATCACGGCCGCCATCTGTACCGGCCGCGAAGCGCACGAAGATCCTGCCAAGCGCTGGATTGCAGGCGTGTCTGCGGGTGTGTGTTACATCCTGGTCGGCGTGTTTGGCCTGACGCTGGCGGCCGTCTTCATGGCCTTTCCTGCCAGCTTCATCACCACATTGGCGGGGCTGGCGCTGCTCGGCACCATAGGCGGCAGCCTGGCCAGCGCGATGGCCGATGCCCGCACACGCGAAGCCTCACTGATCACCTTCCTCGCAGCGGCAGCCAACATCACCCTGCTTGGCATAGGTGGCGCATTCTGGGGCCTGGTAATCGGATTGCTGGCTTATGCAGTCCTGAATGGCCGCATGCCACAGAAAACATTGCGCGCGGCCTTTACGCCGACAGACGTCAGCAAGAAGACTAAATGATGGCCAACCCTATCAATACCAGCACGCATCACGCGCAACATGGGCTCTATCCGGAAGCCCGTACAGTCGGGGATTTGATGCGCAATCTGGCAGCGGTACGGCAACGCATCGCCGACGCCTGTAATCGCGTCGGGCGTCATCCGGCAGAAGTACGCCTACTCCCGGTGAGCAAGACTAAACCGGAGGCCAGCTTGCGCCTGGCGTATGCAGCCGGTTGCCGCATGCTGGGCGAGAACAAGGTGCAGGAAGCGCATCACAAATGGGAGGCGACGCAGGATCTGGCTAATTTGCACTGGTCAGTCATCGGCCATCTGCAAACCAATAAGGCCAAACTGGTTGCGCGCTTCGCCACTGAATTCCAGGCGCTGGATAGCCTGCGTCTGGCGGAAGCGCTGGATCGTCGCTTGCAGACAGAAGGACGCAGCCTGGATGTATTCGTGCAGGTCAATACGTCGGGTGAAGCCAGCAAATACGGCCTGGCTCCCGCAGATGTCGCAGCCTTTGTCCGGGCCTTGCCGACCTATAGCGCATTGCGGGTACGCGGCCTGATGACACTGGCGCTATTCTCCAGCGAAGCAGAACGGGTACGCCAATGCTTCGTTCTGCTGCGCACGCTGCGTGAACAGCTGCGGCAAAGTGCACCCGCTGGCATCAGCCTGGATGAGCTGTCTATGGGGATGTCAGGGGATTTCGAGATCGCTATCGAAGAAGGCGCGACCGTCGTACGGGTCGGTCAGGCTATCTTTGGCGCACGGCCTATGCCTGATAGCTACTACTGGCCGGGCGAAGCCAGCGCCGCAAGAGCGTTAGCATGATTTTGCAAAACGGCTTCAGCCGGCGTCGGAAGGAATAGCTTTGGCGACCTTGCGACGTTCGGCAAAGAAGTCTTTCAGCAAGGTACTGCATTCTTCAGCGAGTACACCGCCAGTGAATTGGGTGTGATGGTTGAGTTGGTTTTGTTCGAACAAATTGAGGACGGAACCGCAAGCCCCAGTTTTAGGGTCCGGCGCGCCAAATACCACCCGTGCCAGGCGCGCATGCATCATGGCACCAGAACACATGACACAAGGCTCCAGCGTGACGTAGAGTTCGCAACCCGGCAAACGGTAGTTACCGAGGACGGTCGCTGCTGCACGCAAAGCCATGATTTCAGCGTGTGCGGTCGGATCGTGCTTGCCAATCGGCTGGTTGTAGCCAGTGGCGATGACGACGCCATCCTTGACCACCACTGCACCAACCGGAACTTCACCCAGCGCCCATGCATGGCGCGCCTGTTCCAGCGCCTGTTGCATGAAGAGTGCGTCTTGCATGGTCTTGATCAGCCTTCAGTCGTAATTTCAGCCCAGCAATTTGGTGTTTCGTGCAGCACCAGCTTATGCAGGCGCAAGCCTGTACCGAAGCGGTCCTGATACGCTGCATTCAGGATGTTGAATGCCGTTTGCGCCAGGTTTTCCACGGTAGGGATACGATCGATGATGACGGTCTTGTGACCCGGTATGCTTTCGAGGAATTCCCTGACCTTCGCATCCTTTTCATACACCAGGAAGGCGTGATCCCAAACATCAACCAGATGTTCTTTCGCCAGCGCCTTGATGTCAGAAAAATCCATGATCATGCCGTTATCGGAGCTCCCCTCGACATCGATCACTTCGCCTAGCAGCGTGATTTCCAGCGTATAGCGGTGGCCGTGCAGATTGCGGCACTGGCTTTTGTGATCGGGAATGCGATGACCGGCATCAAATTCCAGCTTGCGTGTAATAGTCAGCATAAGGGCTTACGGTATCTGTAAAAGTTTATGGGTCTGCAAACTCAGCTTCCATTTCGGATTGCGTTTGCAGACATCAATCGCGAGCTTGGTATTTTGTTCGGCCAGCGGGCCATCCATCGGTTGCACAAAGAAGTGTTCGAATTCCAGTCCTTCATATGCCGCCAGCGATTGCTCAGCTTGCGGTATCACGACTTTCAACTCACTACCTTTACGCACGACCAGTTGCGAACCCATTTTCGGGCTGACGCAGATCCAGTCCACACCCGTCGGCACCGGCAAAGTGCCATTGGTTTCTATGGCAATCTCAAATCCGACTGCATGCATCGCATCGATCAGGTCAGTATCCAGTTGCAGCAAAGGTTCGCCACCGGTAAAGACGACATACTTGCTGGCTGCATAAGATTCCGACCACAAGGCGTTGATCGTA
>JBEBUE010000034.1:0-12438 GCA_040393485.1 Herminiimonas sp. | reverse complement strand
GATGTTGTACACAGTGCCGAGACGCCAGCCTACATTCGAATACTTTTGATCGAAGGATGATGTATTCGTTTCCAAATTGGCGCGCGATACATCGGCATGGTCGTAACGCAGACCTCCTAGCACCGACCATTTATCCGTCAATTCCAGACGGTTTTCAGCAAATACTGAATATTGCTGTGCTTTGTTGCGGTAACGCGGGATGTAGTCGGCGGCGCTGATGAAGTATCCGGGTATCGGATTGTATGGATCAACACTAGCCGGGTTAGGAATGCCTTTGTATGTATTGTTGGTATGCTGAAATGAGCTGGAGCTGACATCAAAGCCGACCGATACCTGATTCTTCAATCCAAACAGGCGCCCCCGGAAAGTTGCATCCGTCGTATTCCCGATCTGGGTCTGGTCGTGCATGATTTGCGTATCGTCCGAACGATCAATCAAACCGCTTGCCGGGTTGTAGTTATATGCCTCTGCATTGCGCCACTGACGCTTGCTGTCTATGTAATACAGTTTGCTGCGCACCGTCGTATCCGCGTTCGGTGTCCACTCGGCTGATAACTCAGTCCAGCGATCATCGAATTGGATTTTGCTATCGCTGACGTTGTAATTTTTCGTGCGCAGCGCCTCCAGTTGCTGGCCGTTGACCAGTGGTGTGCCGAAGTAGCGCATCGGCTCCTGCCGACCTTGTGCATAGCTGAGTTTCAAACGGAAGTCGGCAGAAACGTCGAGTTGCAACGCGCCGGAAAAAGTCAGGTTGCGCGAATTGCCCATATCGACCCAGCCATCGGAACGATCACCGCTGAGGTCGACGCGATACGACAGCTTGTCGTTGATCGCGCCGCCGCTACCCACGCCTAGGCGTTGCGTGTTGTCGGTGCCTATGGTGGCTTGCACTTCATTCTGTATAGCGCCGCGTGTGGGTTTCTTCGGGATGACATTGACTACCGCGCCAATAGCGCCATCGCCGTAAATCACAGAAGCCGGTCCACGCAATACTTCGATGCGATCGATAGACCATGTGTCGAATGGAAAGGACACGCCGACGCCACCGTACTGGCGGGTGCCATCATACAGGCGCATGACGGAAGTCGTGTCGGTAAAGCCACGGGTAGAGAGTGACGAGCCGCTATTGCCCGGATGTCCCATGCCGCTAATACCTGCGCTACGGGTAATGGCATCGACCAGGTTGGCATCGCCGCGTTGTTCCAGTTGTTCACGTGTGATGACACTCACGCTGGCTGGTGTCTGGAACGGTGTGAGGTCCAAATTAGAACCAGTGGATGCAGGCGACTTTAATGTACCGGCTGGTTCCGGGCTGACTGAGATGCTCGGCAAGGTGGTGGTGTCCGCCGCTGATGCGGAGTGCATGGCTAGCAAACATCCCAGTGTGCAATGCGTGTACAAAACGATGTGCGCGAGCCGACGTGGCAAGGTGTGGTTTTCAAATACGAGTTTCATTGTTGATCCAAAAATTGTCTGAAGGGCGCTTAGTGTTTTGCCGCGCTGTTGAGTGCGCGCGCCGGAACCTGCAGTTCCAGTGTTTCGCGCTTCTTGTCTTTGTCTTCAAATGTCAGCGTGAGCGGAATGACATCGCCCTCTTTGACCGGCTGTTTCAGGTCGAAAAACATGATGTGATAGCCGCCCGGCTTGAGCATCACGTTCTGGCCGGCGGGCAAATCCAGGCTGCTTATCTGACGCATGCGCATGACGTGGTCTTGCATGGCCATTTCATGGATTTCTGTGCGCGCAATGGGTGACTGCGCATCTATAAGGCGTGTGCCTTTGGCACTGTTGAGCTGCATGAAGGCACCGGTGGCTTTTTGTTGTGGCACAGTGGCGCGTACCCAGGCATCGCTAACGGTGACTTGTGCGAAGGATGAGGTACAGGCGAGACTCAGCAATGAAGCGAGTAAGAACTTGTTCATATGGATTTCCTCTGATGGAAGATGGGTGCGGATTACTGGGCGACTTGTGTTGAGATTCCAAGTGCTGCGCGACTGGTGACGACGCAGGAAGCGCCACACTGACTGGAGGTGGCTAATACCGGCAGTGCGACCAGTTGCATTTCGGCGACTGGATTTTCAGCCGTCGATGCGGCGACAGATGCATGACGCTGGATACTGATCAGCAGCGCAGCAATCACGAGCGCAATCAGATTGAGGGTGATGACGAATTTACGGCGAGTTGACATGGCGAACTCCTGTTTCGAGATGAAGACACACCGCCAGACGGACGCACGCCTACAGGCGTACGTGCTAGCGGTACTCAGCAACGATCAGGAAAAAGCCGGGGGAGCGCGTGGTTGTGCAACGGCCCATGCGAACAGCGGGCGCGATGCCTGGTAATACAGTGGGGGAAGGATGTGATCGCCGCTGATTACGGGCATCACGAAGTCGGCCGGAGGCGGCAAGCCTACCGAGCCTGCATGCGTCATACAAAACGCACAGTGTTCAAAGTGGATGGTTCTTTCAGCCGGCTTGGGTGCCTGGGAGTTCTGGTCCTGGTCGACCATCATCAGCTTATTGCCATCGACCGTACAAATTTCTACCCAGGCATTGGGCGCCCCTTTGGCAGCGGCGACTGCATGTGAAATCGACGGGGCAAGCGACGCCAGCAGGATCGCAAAACATGCGATCCATGTGGTCCATCTATGCTTGGCTTTCGTCATTCGCATGGCGCGGGCATCAAGGAAAAAGGGGAAATTTGCACAACCATTTTGTTGACGGTTGGCGACTTCAGTTGTTCACTGATCGCGGCTGATTATATCCGCGCTTCGAATAAAAGCGATAGTGGCTAAGCTATAAATCATGTTGGATGTGTGCACATATGCACGCCGGAATTGCGTGTTATATACATGTTCGTTTAAAATGAGAATAGTTCTTATTTACTATTTGGAATCATTTTGTCCGCTACGGCTCCCGTCCCGCAACAGCAAGTGCACGCGCTCTATAACGACCATCAAGGATGGTTGCAAGGGTGGTTGCGTGGCAAGCTGGGTAATGCGTTTGATGCGGCCGACCTGACGCACGACACCTTCGAGCGTTTGTTGCAAAAGCTGGACCGGCCTTTGTTGCGCGATCCACGTGCTTACCTCACCACGATTGCACATGGGCTGGTCGTCAATCACTGGCGCCGGCTGGAAATCGAACGCGCTTATCTGGATATGCTGGCAACCATGCCAGAGCACATGGCGCAATCGCCGGAAGACAAGGCTTTGTTGCTGGAAGCATTGTGCGAAATCGATGCAATGCTGGATACCCTTAATCCGAAAGCGCGTACTGCCTTCCTGATGGCGCAACTCGATGGCCTGACCTACGGTGTGATTGCACAAAACATCGGTGTGTCTGAGCGCATGGTAAAGAAATATATGGCGCAGGCCATGCTGCACTGTCTGCAGTTTGCCGAGGAACAGGCATGAGTTCTGTACTGGCGGGGAACGGCAAGCCGCTGGATGATGCACCGCTGGCCAAAGCGAAACCGGATTTCAAAGTTCTACAACAAGCCGCCGAGTGGTTCGCAGTCTTGCGATCGTCCGGTGTCAGTGCCAGCGATGTACAACAATGGCGTGCCTGGTGTGATGCTGACAGCATGCATCGCATAGCCTGGGCACGCGTGGAAGAAATCAGCGGCCGTTTTGAGCAGGTGCCGGAAACAGATAAGCCGCACAGCCGTACCACCCTCGACATCGCAGCACAGCGCCAGCGCAATCGTCGTCGCGCAGTGAAGATGCTCACCTTGCTATGTACGGCAGGGAGTGCCAGCTGGCTGGCCTCGCAAGTCATGCCGTGGCAGGCGTGGAATGCCAGTTACCGCACCGCGACCGGCGAACGTCGTCAGGTGCAGCTGGCTGATGGCAGCAATGTCTGGATCAATACCGCAAGTGCGATGGATGCCGAATATGGCGAGAGTCTGCGTCGCTTACGTCTGTATGCCGGTGAAATCCTGATCGAAACTGCGCGCGATAGCAATACGCCGGCACGTCCCTTTGTGGTCGATACTTCGCAGGGCCGCATGCGTGCAATCGGTACCCGCTTCAGCGTACGGCAATTTGATGGTGCCAGCCACCTGGCCGTGTATGAAGGTGCGGTTGAAGTGACGCCGGCTGAGGGCGGCGAGGCGAAAGTCATCCACGCGAATCAGCAAGTGCGTTTCACTGCGCAGGGAGTGGATGAGGTCAGTCCGGCGCTATACGCACAACAGGCGTGGACCGGCGGCATGCTGGTGGCTGACAACATGCGGCTGGAAGATTTGCTGGCAGAGTTGTCACGCTACCGACGCGGGCATCTGGGCTGCGATCCGGCAGTCGCCGATCTGCGTGTAGTCGGCGCTTATTCATTGAAAGATCCCGAGCGCATCCTCACCGCACTGGAAGAAACCCTGCCGATACACATACGTCGCACCATGTCATGGTGGGTGGTGGCAGAAGCGCGTTGATGGCGCTGATCTACTTTTCGTAAATTATTTTTCTATCGTGGTTCCCTTTTTACGACCTTCGATTGGCATACCGCTTGTAAGCAGTCTCTATCGATGAAATCGTAAAAAGGATGTTGCAATGTCTTTATCTTCCCGTTCTCCACTGAATCAACAGGCTGGCCTGATTGCTCTCCCTCCACGCAAGACCCTGGTGCAAGCCTTGTTGCTGGCCCTGCCTTTGTTGGCCTTGCTGCCTGCAGTGCCGACGTTGGCGCAAACAGCTGCAAGCAACAGTAGCGCCGCAGTACGCAGCTATGACATACCAGCCGGTCAGTTGAGCAGTGCTTTGTCACGCTTTGCCGCAGAAGCGGGTGTGCAATTGTCGGTGGATGCCGCCGTGACTGGGAATCTGCAGAGTCCTGGCCTGAATGGACGCCATACTGTCGCGTCCGGTTTCTCGGCCTTACTGGCGGGCAGCGGCCTCGAAGCTGCTGCACGCGGTAATGGTGAGTACACCTTGCGCAAGGCTCCTGGCGTGATTGAGGCGACCTTGCCAGTGGTTGAGGTATCGACTGCAGCTGAAGGTGACAATGCTGCGCGCATCACCGGCTATGTGGCGCGTCGCAGTCGCGGTGCAACCAAAACAACATCGTCGCTGGTAGAAACACCGCAATCGATTTCAGTCATCACGCAAGAAAATCTGGCCGACCGCCAGGTGCAATCAGTCAGTGAAGCATTGCTGTATAGCGCCAACGTGAACGGCCAGCGTTATGGTGCAGATACACGATCAGACTATTTCACGATACGCGGCTTCAACTCGGATTTGTATCTGGATGGCTTGCGCGTACCGCAAATCGCGAATCAGACCGGTGGTTATGCGGGTTTCATGATGGAGCCATTTTCACTTGATCGCGTGGAAGTATTGCGCGGCCCGAGCTCGGCCTTGTTTGGTCAAAGCAATGTCGGCGGTATCGTGAATATGGTGAGCAAGGAGCCGCAAGCGACTCCTTCCGGTGAGGTGTACGCGCGTGTTGGCAGTTTTGATCGGAAAGAAATTGGTTTCGATATGACTGGCCCTATCAATAACGATCCGCGATTGACTTATCGCATCAACGGTATGGTGCGCGATGCAGATACATCTTATGCATTTGGCAAAAATGATCGTATCGCGATTAACCCGAGCATTGCATGGCGCCCGGATGCAAATACCAGCCTGATCGTTTCCGCTGGCTATATGAAAGATGATATCGGCCAGGCTGGCGTCATCATTCCGGCCAAAGGGAGTGTATTGGCCAATAAACTGGGTTTGACTATTCCTGCGAATTTCTCTGATGGCGATCCACGCTATGCGATTTACAAGAAGGAAACAAACTACATAGGCTATCGCTTTGAGCATACATTCAACGATACCTTTACTGTGCGTAATAACTTCCGTTATTCACGCATGAAGACAGACTATCGCAATTTGTATACGTCGGACTTGCTGGCCGATGAGCGGACTATCAAGCGCACAACATACAACGCGCAGCCAGAACTGGATGCGTTGGCAATGGATACGCAACTGGAGTCCAGATTCGATACAGGTTCGGCTAAGCACACGCTGTTGGTCGGTTTGGATCAACAATGGCAAAAGCTAGTGAACAATACTGGTAGCTTGACCGGTCCGACGCAAGATCTTTTTAATCCTATCTATACGCAAGCTTTGGTACCCGCACCTATCGTTTCTCGATTAGAGCAAAAGCAGTATCAGACTGGTATTTACATTCAGGATCAGGTGAAGTTGGGGAAACTCAATGTGTTGGCAGCAGCGCGTAAAGATTACGCCAGGATTAATTCCGATAACACTACGCTTGCTAGCGGTGCGGTATCCAGCTACCGACAAGAGCCAGAGAAAATGACGGGCAAGATCGGTGCTTCCTACCTGTTTGATTCGGGCTTCGCGCCGTATGCTTTGTATTCGACTTCTTTCATGCCGACTTTGACGCTGAATGCCACGCCGCTAAAGCCAACGACGGGAACCTTGAAAGAAGTCGGCCTGAAATATGCGCCGCTGGACAAGAATTATTCGCTCACTTTGTCAGCATTTGAGGCGACGCAACAGAACGTTGTCAATCGTATTGCGGGGTTCAACTATCAAACTGATGAAGTGCAGGTGCGCGGTCTCGAATTAGAAGGCGTTGCCTCTCTGTCGAAACGTTTAAATCTGACCGCTGCGTTGAGCGTGCAAGATCCAGAAATCACCAAAAGTGCTAACCCGACGCAAGTAGGCAAGTTACCGTACACCGTGCCGAAAACGCAGCAATCACTGTTCGCGACTTACAAATTGCCGTTGCCACAGAATATGCGTGGTGAACTGACGATAGGTGGCGGTGCACGTCGTATAGGCAAAACTGCAGGTGATAACGCCAATACATTCTTCGTGCCGTCCTACACCTTAGTTGATGCGTTCTTACGCTATGACATAGACAAGTACACTTTCCAGATCAATGGCTACAACTTGGGTGACAAGACTTACGTTGCTGGTTGCAACATACCTACCCAGTGCTACTACGGCCAGGAACGCACCGTCGTTGCCACCGTGCGTATGCACTGGTAATCCAGTCTGATATGCAATAGCAAGTCAAAAAGGGTATGGTTGATGCTGGCTCATTAACCATACCCATCCATGCCTACGACAGATCCATCCCCGCAGTTATCTCCACGCTACTTGCTGGCAGCAAGCGCACTTATCGTGCTGGTATTGATCGTCTCCTTTATCAATCCCTATGATCGCCTTACCTGGCTGATGGAAGTCATGCCGGTATTGATTGCCCTGCCTTTGCTGGCGTTCACTTATCAGCGTTTTCCGCTGACGCCTTTGTTGTATTTCCTGATTTTCCTGCACGCATTGATCCTGATTGTTGGCGGTACCTACACCTATGCACACGTGCCGGTGGGCTTCTGGGTACAGGATGTGTTCGGGCTGGCGCGCAACCCTTACGACAAGCTGGGACACTTGTGGCAAGGACTGGTGCCTGCATTGGTGGCGAAGGAGATATTCGTGCGCAGGCATTTTGTATCAGGTAAGAAAATGGTCGCCTTCCTGGCCATCTGCGTGGCGATGGCGATCAGCGCCTGGTATGAATTGATCGAATGGTGGGCGGCTGTCCTTATGGGGCAAGGTGCGGATGAATTCCTCGGCACACAAGGCGACCAATGGGATACACAGTCGGATATGTGCATGGCTTTTATCGGCGCCATGATCGCGGTGATCCTGCTGGCCAGATGGCATGACAGGCAAATCGCGCGCATAGCCGGTGAGTGAGGAACTGTGGCAAGCTGATGTTGTCATCTGTTTCCATACTGAACTGAGGAGGCCATCATGAGCAAATCTGCAGTAGCAACGAAATCCACCATCATCCCTTGCCTGCGTTATCGCGATGCGTTGGCGGCGATAGACTGGTTGTGTGCAGTGTTTGGTTTTGAGAAGCAGGCGGTATATACCAATCCCGATGGCAGCGTTGCGCATGCGCAGCTGACTCTGGGTGGTGGCATGCTCATGATCGGATCGGTAGTGACCGATAGCGAGTGGGGAAAATTGATACGCCAGCCGGATGATATCGGCGGTGATGAAACACAAAGTCCTTATCTGGTCGTAGCGGATGCGGATCAGGTTTACGAGCGTGCACTGAAGGGTGGCGCAGAGATCGTTATTGATATCAAATTTGAAGATTACGGCGGACGTGGTTTTAGTTGTCGCGACCCCGAAGGCCGTCTATGGAGCATAGGTACGTATGATCCGTGGCAGTGATGGATGGCATAAACGGTTTTTCAATTATCGCGATATGACAACAAGGGGTTGAATGTGGATCAGGGAATTTTGCGGCAGTACTTATACGATCACATCCCCTTGTCGCAGGCGATGCAGGTTGAGGTATTAAGCGCCCAGCCTGAGGGAGTGGTGCTTGGCGCGCCATTGCCGCCGAATATCAATCATCAGGAAACCATTTTTGGCGGCAGTGCTTCGGCCGTGGCAATACTGGCGGCCTGGTCTTTGCTGCATGTACGCCTGCAGCATGAAGGCATCAGCAGCCGCCTGGTCATCCAGAGTAATACGATGGAGTATCAATTGCCTATCGCCGGCAGCTTCACCGCGCGTTCCTATCTGGAGCCGGATGCGGACTGGTCGCGCTTCCTGCGTACGCTGGCGCGCAAAGGCCGCGCGCGGATTGCAGTCAGTTCAGTGCTGGAATTCCAGGGGCAGCAAGCCGGTAAGCTGCACGGCGAATTCGTCGCCTTGGCACCGGAAGTAGCCTGATGGCAGGTATGCACATCCTTCGGCGCGATGAGCGTTCGCCTATTTTTAGGCTATAGTGCTGCACACGCAAGAAAGCGGCATAGCCCGGGTAGCGATTCCCACCTCCCTGAAAAGGCTGTTTCCCTGCAAATGAATACGCAATATTTACAATCAGATATCACTTTTAAATCATGAGCGACGACAATTTCAATGCACGGGACGTGAGCCGTCCTAGCACCAAAGCACCGGATCCTAATGCCAAATTCTGGGATATCGCAGATACCTTCATTCACCTTGCCAATGAAAACTGCAAGGGCGCAGAGCGCGGCCAGGTTTGTGCTGCGATGATGTATGCAGCAGCACGTTTCAATGCGTTCACAGCATCAGTCGATGCACCGAACGGTGCGGTCTATAAGTCCGAGCTGGAACCGGCAGTTGCTTACTTCCGCACCGAGTTTGAAAAGATGTTGCGTGAAAACTTCCGTGATTACGCCGAGAACTTTAAAAGCTATCATCCGGAAAAAAGCTAAGCTTAAAAAGCCCGGCAATGCACTGATAAAAAAGCCTCGCCCTGTTAAACAGTGGCGAGGCTTTTTTGAATCTGGTCAGGAATGGCTTAGGCCGATTTCGACAGGATGTTGAAGTGTTCTACTACTGGTGGCGACGCAAAGAACGGGCCGACGATGCCGCGCCATTCCTGGAACGCCGGCGAGCCGCGGAAATCAACGGTATGATTTTCCAGTGTCGCCCAGTAGATTTGTATGACATAGCGTTCCGGCGTTTCTATGCATTTGTTGATGACGTGCGATTGATAGCCCGTCGCTTTGGCTATCACTTGTTCCAGGCCGCGCTGTACTGCAGCGTCAAATTCGGTTTGCTGGCCGGGCTGGATGCGAATGTCGACGAGTTCGAGAATCATGTTTGCTTCCTGTAAGGGTTGGGGATGCGGAATTATTACATTTTGCTTCGCCAGCTGCATTATTTCGCTGCTGCATGTGCGGTTTGGGCCATTTGGCAGGCCTTGAAAATCGCAGCTGATGACTGGTCAGTCAGCAACGATGTGCGTAATCTGTCAGCATGGCAGATGTGAGACATGAAAGGATAAGTATGCGCAAGATTTTGATTGGCATGATGTTGGCGGGCAGTACGATGGCGGCACTACCGCTGCATGCACAACAGATAGGCGAAGTCAGTACCGCCTTCCGCTTCCTCGGCAAGAATGATCGCATCGTGATCGAAGCTTATGACGATCCCAAAGTGGCAGGTGTGTCTTGCTTTGTATCCCGCGCCCGCACCGGTGGCGTCAGTGGCACGGTCGGTCTGGCAGAGGATACGGCGGATGCGTCGATAGCCTGCCGTCAGGTCGGTGACGTCCTCACTTTTAAAGGCAAGTTGCCGCAGCAGGAGGACGTGTTCTCGGAGCGGCAATCGATATTGTTCAAACGCCTGCATATCGTTCGTATCGTTGATCCGGTGCGCAATACGCTGGTCTACCTGACCTACTCCGACAAATTGATAGACGGCAGTCCCAAGAATGGTGTGACCGCCGTACCCGTACCGCGAAGCAACCCTATTCCGATCAAGTAAGCCATCGCCACCCGGAGTCCCATGCCCACATCGATCAAGAATGTCCATGTCGTGACCGCTTCCTATTTCCTGGCGGCGTTTGCTTTGCTGCTGGTGATGTACAAGGGTTTGTTGGCCGCTTTGTTTTCCGGCTTGCTGGTGTATTCACTGGTGCAGATGCTGGCGCCGAGATTAGGCGGGAAGCTGGTCGGGCAGAAAGGCAAGGTTGCCGCTGTCGCCTTGCTCAGCGGCCTGATCGTTATCATCCTGTTCGCCCTGGTCTGGGGTTCTGTCGCATTTTTCCGCAGCGATGTCGGCCGATTGTCAGTGCTGCTGCAAAAAATGGCAGACATCCTGGAAGCGACACGCAGCCAGATCCCGGCCTGGATTGCCACGTATATACCAGTGGATGCTGACGCCTTGCGCACCATGATCACCAACTGGCTGCACACGCATGCGCTGGAGGCGCGCACCATGGGCAGCGAAGCCGGGCGCATCTTGGCGCATATCCTGATCGGTATGATCATCGGTGCCATGGCTGGCCTGTACGACACCACCACCACACGCGTCTATCAACCGCTGGCGGCAGCGCTGCATGAACGCATGATTGCGTTGCACGCTTCCTTCCGGAACGTCGTCTTTGCGCAGGTGCGGATTGCGGCCATCAATGCCGTGCTGACAGGCGTTTACCTGATCGTAATATTGCCATTGGCCGGAGTCGACCTGCCCTTGCGCAAAACCATGGTGGTGGTGACTTTTTTCGTCGGTCTGTTGCCGGTTATTGGCAACCTGATTTCAAATACGATACTGGTCGTCATCGCGCTGTCGCATTCGGTCCATGTCGCATTGAGCTCGCTGCTGTTCATGATGGTGATACACAAGCTTGAGTATTTCCTGAATGCGAAGATCATCGGTTCGCATATCAATGCGCGTACCTGGGAATTGCTGACCGCGATGCTGGTGATGGAATCGATATTCGGCATACCCGGCGTGATTGCTGCGCCGGTGTTCTATGCCTATGTAAAAAAAGAACTGATGGATAGGGGCCTGGTGTAAATGCTCAGGCCAGTACTCAGGCCTGTGCGCGCAGCCAGTTCAGCACGCCCTGGCCTGCGGTACGCCCGCTGGCGAAGCATGCAGTCAGCAAATAGCCGCCGGTAGGTGCTTCCCAGTCCAGCATTTCACCGGCGCAAAATACGCCGGGTTTGCTGCGTGCCATCAGTTGCGCATCGAGTGCTTCAAACAGGACACCACCGGCACTGCTGATGGCTTCGTCTATCGGACGCGCTGCCAGCAGGCGTAGCGGCAAGGCTTTGATTGCTGCCGCCAGTTTTTCCGGCTGGGTGTAATCTTCCTTAGTCAGATATTCATGTAGCAATCCTGCCTTCACACCGGCGATGCCGACCTTGCTTTGCAAATGGCTGCCCATCGAGCGCGAGCCACGCGGATGGGCGACTTCTTCCAGTACCCGTGCGGCTGATTTGCCGGGTGCGAGGTCCAGTGTGAGCGTGGCACTTCCGGTGGCATTGATTTGTTCGCGCAGTGCCGACGACAAGGCATAGATCAAACTGCCCTCCACGCCGGTCTCGCTGATGACGAACTCGCCCTGCCTTTGCTGCAGCTGGCCTTGCTGGTCGAGGTAAGTGGCGATCACAGGCTTGATAGGCTGTCCTGCATAGCGTTCGCGGAAGTGTGTACTCCATGCGACTTCAAAACCGCAATTTGCCGCCTGTAGTGGCGCACTGTGTATGCCTTGTTGTTCCAGTGTCGCCAGCCATTTGCCATCCGAGCCCAGACGCGCCCAGCTGCCACCGCCCAGCGCCAGCACGACGGCATCAGGCTTGATGTGCAATTCCTGTTCCGGTGTGCTGAAGCGTAGTTGCCCCGCTTCGTCCCAGCCCAGCCAGCGGTGTCGCATATGGAAGCGCACGCCTGCGTCGCGCAAGCGTTTAAGCCAGGCACGCAATAGGGGCGCTGCTTTCATATCGGTCGGGAAGACGCGGCCCGAGCTGCCGACGAAGGTGGGTATGCCCAGTTCGTGCACCCATGCGCGCAGGGCTTCAGGATTGAAGTCTTGCAGCATGGGGGCGATATGCGCGGCGCGGGGGCCGTAGCGTGCGACGAAGGCAGGTTCAGCTTCGGTATGCGTCAGGTTCATGCCGCCTTTACCTGCCAGCAGGAACTTG
>JBEBUE010000033.1:0-12490 GCA_040393485.1 Herminiimonas sp. | reverse complement strand
AGCCGTGTTTGCTGCGATCTATCCACATTCCCATCAATGGATCTATGCATGCATCAAGCACACGTGCAATCAGCAAGGTTGCGCCTATGAGTGTCAGCGACATGCCGAAGCGTTCGGCATAAAACTGTGGAACATAGACATAGATCGGCAGTGCAACCAGTGCCAGCGGCAAGCCGAACAAGCCGTAAGCAAGATAGCGAGGGGCTGAGAGCTGGTTCATCAGCGGGCCGCCGCCCCGGCCAGCAATGCATTGCGCAGTTGCGGCGCAGTGGTTTTGGGAGACAGCCAGATAGCAAAGAAAGCCTGCGCGAAAGCGGCATCCATGATTTCGCCGATGGCTTTGCCGTCCAGATAGAAGCGTGCTCCGGTATTCGGCAGGTAGATGCCGGTCAGGTGCGTGCCTTCATTCACGTCGGGGAAGATTTGCTCCATCCGGCTTTGCCACTCTGCCAGTTGTTGCGCGTTGGCCAGGCCAGATTTTTGTATTTGGTCACGGCTGACTTCGGCTATCTTGCGTCCTTGCAGGGTGCGGGCATAGCGCAGGTCGAGCGCGAATTTACTGTTATCAGGCGTGTTGCTGTTAAAACCTTTATCACCGACCCAGAGCTGTGCGTCGTATATCTTTATGCCAAACCAGCGAAAGCTACCCTGACCAGATAAATAGGCCGGTGCCAGCTCCTTTTGGATGTGTGCAGGCGCACTGGTATCGGCAGCATAGCTCGCCATCATGCAGCAGACGGCAAGCAGCCACAGCACCGCTACCCGCAGGCCGTTGTTGCGTGTGCGTGCTGGCAGGGATGCGGTCATGGTTTTTCCAGGGTGAACTGGGCAACGTCTATGCTGTGCGCGCGGAAGCCTGCTTCGCAATACGCCAGATAGAAATCCCATGTACGCATAAAGCGCTCATCAAAGCCCAGTGCACGTACCCGCTGTGCCTGTTCCCTGAAGGAGGTGCGCCATGCTTGCAGGGTGTGCGCATAGTCGAGTCCAAACTTGAATTCATTGACCACACGCAGGCCGTATTTTTCTGCCTGCTGGCGGAATATGGCGGGTGAAGGCAGCATGCCGCCGGGGAAGATGTACTGCTGGATGAAATCGGTTCCCTTGCGATAGCGGGCAAACAGTGAGTCATCTATCACGATGCTTTGGATGCAGGCGCGACCGCCGCTTTTCAGATTGCGTTGGATGCATGCAAAGTAGCTCGGCCAGTATGCTTCGCCGACTGCCTCAAACATTTCTATCGATGCGATTGCATCGAACTGGCCGTTCGCATCGCGATAATCCTGCAAGCGCAAATCAGCTTGCTTCTGCAGTCCGGCCTTGGCCATACGTTCTTGTGCATAGCTGAGTTGTTCGGTAGACAGGGTTAGCCCGGTCACATGTGCCGCTTTGTCGCGGGCCGCTATCTCGGCGAAGCCACCCCAGCCGCAGCCGATTTCCAGCACCCGAGCTTGCGGCGCGATCCGCAACTCATCCAGGATGCGACGATACTTGGCAGTTTGTGCCTGTGTCAGGTCATCGTTGCCCTGTTCTGTGTACAGGGCGCTGGAGTAGGTCATCGACGGATCCAGCCACAAGGTATAGAAGTCGTTGCCTATGTCGTAGTGCGCGTGGATATTCTTGCGACTCCCCGTGCGTGAGTTGCGATTGAACAGATGTTTGACGCGATAGTAGAGATTGCCGAACCAGCTGCCGTATATGACGGATTCGACGGCTGCACGGTTGCGTACAAAAAGTTCTATCAGCCCGGGCAGGTTGTCCGTACTCCAGTCTCCATTGATGTAGGTTTCGGCAAAACCGATATCGCCTGATTTCAATGCCGCACTGAACAAGTCAAAGTTATTAAGTGTCAATGTGACCGGATGCGAGTGATCCCCAAAGTGCATACACTCGCCGTTCGGGAATTCCATACGCAGTGCGCCATATTCCAGTTTGCGCAACAACTGCAGGATGAATTTGACTTGCGATGGCAAGCCGGCTGTAGCGTTGGCTTGCGCGTCGAACCGGAGCGATTCCGGATTGATGGATTTGCTGGTCATCTGCTCAACTCGCTGGTAGGTGGGGTGGGTTTGCTGAAAAATGGCATACGCTTGCGCCAGAGCTTGAGCGCTTGCCAATGAATTTTGATGATCACGCCCAGGGTCATGAGCGGATACGTAAAAAAGGCGCGCGCAACGCTGGCATTTGACAGCGGCTGCGCAGCACCGGAGATGCTGGTCAAGATCAGGGGGCCATCGACATCGTCATGATCTATGCATGCGATGTGGCGTTCCACCGTTGCGCCGTCTTCCTGCCTGGTGGCCTGCATGAAGTGGAAGCGATACAGACCATCAACCGCGCAGAACGGTGAGACATGGAAGATTTTTCGTGCTGTCAGTTCTAGGCCATATGGCATCGCAGTGCCGGTATCGAGCAGGTAGTAATGCTTTTCACCGAATGTATTCCGCACCTCGGCCAGCACGGCCCGCAGACTGCCATCCTGTTTGTGGCAAAACCAGAACGAAACCGGATTGAATACATAGCCGAGTACACGTGGGAAGGCTTGCAGCCAGATCTCGCCGTCGGCATCGTGGATGCCTTCGCTGTGGAGTAGTGCCTCTATCCACGGTAGCAATGCCTGCCTGCCGTCGCCATGATCCCGTGCATGGAAAGATAGAAGATTGAACTTATCCAGTGAAAAGAAACGCGGCGTTGTATAGGTTTGCTGTGCCATGGCGCGCAAGGGCAGGCGCATAAAGTACACCTCATAGCCAAAGGCATGCCGGGCTGGACGCAGGCGCGTGTGCAGCACTTTGCCAAAGCAGAGTTGAGCAGGATGTGTACTGGTATGCATGACAGTCTCAGGCAGCTTGGGATGGGCGCGCGTGCATCCCGCTTACGCGCATGATGTCGGTGGCGACTGCAAGGCCGGACTTCAGACCATCTTCATGGAAGCCATAACCAGTCCAGGCGCCGGCGAACCAGGTATTTTGTTGTCCTTGTATGCCGGGCAATTGATACTGCGCGGTGATGGCAGCGGCATCGAATATCGGATGCGCATAGTCGTAGCTGCCCAGCACGCTGTCTGCGCGTGGCTCATCGATAGGGTTGAGCGAGACCAAAACTGCTTGCTTAAAGGGCAGCGGCTGTAACTGATTCAACAGGTAGTGCACGCAAACGCGTCCAGCTTCGGTCGTCGAACTTTGATAGTTCCAGGCCGACCAGGTTTTGCGGTTCTCCGGCAAGCAACTGGTATCCAGATGCAGTACTGCGCGATTAGGCTGGTATTGCACGGCAGCGAGTACCTCACGTTCTGCTGCGCTCGCGTCCTGTAGTAAATGCAGGGACTGGTCGCTATGTCCGGCCAGGACGACATGATTGAACAGGTGCTGGCCATTGCTTGCTTCTATCCTGACCATACTGGTGCTGGCCAGCGTGCTGCGATTGACTGAAAAAACCGGTGTACGCAGATACGTGTGCGAAATCTCTGCCAACATCTTTTCCACGTAGTGGCGTGCGCCGCCCATGACGGTATGCCATTGCGGCCGGTCGTTGACTTGCAATAAGCCGTGGTTGTGACAAAAGCGTATGAAGGAAAATAGCGGGAAGTCCAGCATTTGTCCGGTCGGGCAAGACCAGATGCAGCCTGCCATAGGCAAGAGATACCAGTCGCAGAACTCTTTGCTGTAGTGATGACGTTCCAGGTAAGCCCCCAGAGATTCGTTTACACCTGCTTGATTTTGATCCTGAGCCTCAGCATGGCCCAGGGCCAGTGCCGTCGCCTGACGGTTGAAGCGCAGAATATCACGTAGCATGCGCAGGAAGCGCGGACTCATCAGATTGCGTCTTTGCGCAAATACCGCATCCAGATTACCACCAGCCCATTCCAGCGTGCGGCCGGGCAGTGGCATTTTGACTGAGAACGACATGTCGGTCGCTGCCGTTGCAACTTCCAGCTCGGTAAATAGCTTAACCAGTTGCGGATAGGTTTTGTGGTTGAATACCAGGAAGCCGGTATCTACGCCATGCGTGACGCCATCCAGCGTGACGTCCACCGTATGCGTATGGCCGCCGAAGTAATCGTTGGCTTCAAACAGGCTGACGTCGTAGCCTGAACGTGCCAGGCGCCAGGCACAAGACAGTCCTGCGATTCCCGATCCTATGACGGCGATTCTCATGTTGACTCCTGTTATTTTGCTGTGATTGTTGTGAGTAAGGGCCGGGATCGTGCGTCTCCGGCTTGCACTTTTGTGTGCCTTATCACTGATACGCAGCGCAGCCATGAACGGATTCAGTCAGATTGCTATTTTTTAACTTTTTAGCTTGTTGACGTAAGTTGACGGGCGGGCGGGCTCGTCCGGCTTGGGCTTGGTCGGGTATGGCAGGGGCGTAAGGTGTAAAATTGCGGGCTACGAAAAACGGCAGGTCAGCATTAAAAATGGATTTCAATAAAGACAACACGGCTAAGGGCAAGTACCTGGGACGACGCCTGAGCGTGGCTCCAATGATGGACTGGACGGACAGGCATTGCCGCATGTTTCACCGCCAGATCACGCGCCATACCTGGCTGTACACGGAAATGGTAACGACCGGTGCCTTGTTGCATGGGGATGTGCCGCGACATCTGGATTTCAATGAAGAAGAACATCCGGTTGCGTTGCAGCTCGGCGGCAGCGAACCGGCCGACTTGGCCAAGAGCGCTAAGTTGGGTGAGCAGTGGGGCTATGACGAGATCAACCTGAATTGCGGTTGTCCTTCCGAACGTGTGCAGAAAGGTGCGTTCGGTGCCTGCCTGATGAATGAAACACCATTGGTCGCGGATTGCGTCAAGGCGATGCGCGACGCGGTGTCTATTGATGTGACGGTGAAGCACCGTATCGGGATAGACGACGTTACTTCTTATGATTTCGTGCGTGACTTCGTCGGTACGATTGCTGAAGCTGGCTGTAATACCTTTATCGTGCACGCGCGTAACGCCATCCTCAAAGGCCTGAGCCCGAAAGAGAATCGCGAAATTCCCCCCTTGCGTTATGAGTTCGCCTATCAGCTCAAGAAGGATTTCCCGGCGCTGGAAATCATCATTAACGGTGGCACCAAGACCCTGGCCGAGATCGACACGCATCTGTTGCACGTTGATGGCGTGATGCTGGGGCGCGAGGCATATCACAATCCGTTTCTAATGAGCACTTTCGATGCACGTTACTACGGTGACGACAGCACACCCAAGACACGGGCCGAAGTGGTGCGGGCGATGATTCCGTATATCCGTACGCAATTGGCCTTGCATGGCAGGAGTGAAAAAGGTGGCGGGCTGAAGGTGAATACGATTACGCGCCATATGCTGGGTTTGATGGCGGGCTTGCCGAATGCACGTGGTTTCCGTCAGACCTTATCGGATTCCAAGAGGCTGGCACTCGGTGATCCGGATTTGCTACTGCAGGCACTGGCACGCATGCAGCCATTGGCGGCCTAGAAGTCGCCGCTGTCTCGATATAGCCAGGAAAAAAGAGCTGTCGCATTGCCGTGCGACAGCTTTTTTTGTTTTACGCGGCATGTAAATTTTTCAAACGCATGTAAATATTTCCGATATTTTCATGCAGTAGTACTTCATTTGAATTATCACGAACCTTCATGCTAAAGCATGGTCAAGAAGATAAGTGGTTTGTTTTATGCATATTGCGTTGAAACAAGTCGGGGCTTCAGTCCACGAGAATTCTTTGCTTCCGATTACACGATTGGAGTATTTGAATACTTATTCCATGAAAGGGAAAAATGATGAAGACACTGTCAAATAATTCTAAGGTAGCGATCGCAGCCTCGTTGATGGCCGTACTGTTTGCCGCAGGTTGTGAACGTCGTACGCCGCCCGAAGAGAGCAGCACGACACCGACGCCAACTGCACCGAGTGAAGCACCGGCTGCTGCTGGCGTGACACCGCCTACACCAGTGCCGGAAACTACGCCTGCTGCACCGACTGCACCAGCTGATGCCGGCGCTGACAAAAGTGCAGGACAGATAGTGGATGACACCGTTATCACAACCAAAGTGAAATCAGCCTTGCTGGCCGACTCTGACGTCAAAGGCCTGGATGTCGTGGTGGAAACCTCGAAAGGTGTCGTCAGTCTGAGCGGCGCTGTGAATAACCAGACCCAGATAGACCGTGCGGCAAAAATTGCCGGCGAAGTTGAGGGTGTACATTCCGTGCTGAATAATCTGACGATTAAAAAGCAATAAGGAAGCGGGCAATTGAGCAGGGCTTACCCTGTTCGGTTGCCGTCTGTAAGCAGATCCGGAATGCGGACGTAAAAAGAGCGTGAATTGATTCACGCTCTTTTTGCTTTTCTGGCTATCAGTTGAATTACTTACCTGAAGCAGCATCCTGAATTTTTTCACCACCACGTTGCACGTCTTGTCCCACACCTTTGAATGTGTTGCAGGCGCTGAGGCCGATGCTCATAGCGAGAACACAAACAATCGAAATAATTTTTTTCATGATGATCTTCCTTTCAGGTTGAACAGTTATGCGTATGAACGCCTCCACGACTTCCCGATACAGTCCCGCAGGGTTGACCGGGAACGTTCTGGCAGCTTCACTATCATCTGCGAAGCGGCTTACTTATTGGACACTAAATTGCTATAAAGTTCACTAAATAAATGCTGTGTAGTAATGAAACAACGGCTGCTTATAAGACGCGACAGTGGGCGTTTTTTACGATATGAAAAACCTGCAGCGTCCCGGAAAAATGCCGTTTCAAGGCCATGGCGCCGGATTGCTATTGATGTACTGCGGGCCGTTTTCGGACGGTTCGGGTATGGCTGCATTTCGTTTCGCTACATCGATGCCATCCCGTGCAAGGCGTGAGATTTCTTTCCAGCTGTCATCAAAATCGGTCGGTTTCAGGCTGGTGCCGGTAAAGGGCCGGTTGCGTACCGCCCAGATCACAAGCGCATCAAAGCGTTGCCTCAATTCATTTTCGAAATCAGCTGTTTCATCCTGGATAGTCATGATGTGCTCCTGTTGAATTGTTTATCGTGAGACTGCATAAGCGGCAAATGATTCTTGCGTTGTGCCAGCAATTTCCGACTTTGCATATACAGTTTTATTCGTATTCCAGGCACGGATGCGGCTTCTATAATCAAAGCCACTTTATAGAGCGCCCGCCATGTCCAAACTACGTCCTTCATTAGAACTCGTTGTACCAGTCCCAGTTGGCACCTGGGGATTAGACGACGTTGTTAAATCGCTGCGCCAGTCGCGCGAAGAAACACACAATATTCGCTACCGTGGCCAGATCCGTGAATTGCCTTCACGTGAAGCATTGCAAAAAATCCTCGATAGCTTGTCTGCAGCACTATTCCCCACGCATTACGGACAGCCAGTGCTGACAGATGAAAGCATCGATTATTTTGTTGGCGACAAGCTCAATACTGCTTTGAATGATCTGGCAGAGCAGGTACGGCGGGGTCTACTGTTTGTATCGCGTCAGGGAGATGAGGACGATGCCCAGGCTGTAGCAAAAACAGGCAATGATGCCGCTAACCTGGATAGGGAGGCGATAGAGATCACGCGTAACTTTGCCAGCCAGTTGCGTCCTATCCGTGATGTGCTCGTAACCGATTTGCAAGCTGCTTACCATGGTGATCCGGCTGCGCATAGCGTGTCGGAGATACTGGTTTGCTATCCGGGTATGACAGCCATTATTTATCATCGCTTCGCGCATGCCTTGCATAATCTCGGGGCACCTTTCCTGGCGCGCTTGATTTCGCGCATTGCGCATTCCGGTACCGGCATTGATATTCATCCGGGTGCGGAGATAGGTAGCAGCTTTTTCATCGATCACGGTACTGGTGTCGTCATTGGTGAAACTGCAGTGATCGGTAATCGGGTGCGCCTGTATCAGGCTGTGACACTGGGGGCCAAACGTTTCCCGGCCGATGAAAATGGCTCCTTAATTAAGGGAAATCCACGTCATCCCATTGTTGAAGACGACGTCGTCATCTATGCAGGCGCAACTGTGCTGGGGCGTATCACGATAGGCAAGCGCACCACGATAGGGGGTGGTGTCTGGCTGACGCATAGTGTGGCTGCTGATAGCAATATCACGCAGGCGCAGAGTCGCAATACTTAATCAGTATGGAGAGACAGATGGATTTTTCCAGCCTGCGCTGAGGTTTGTATAGAGAGGGCTGGATGCTATCCACTAAAAACCGCATATAGTTAAGCGGAATGATTCGTTTGAGACGACAGGTGCGGCAGATAAACTTATTTCCATTCTCTGCTAAGTACATGGGTTTTAATTATGTCTGCCGTTCCTGTTTCCGAAGCGCGACCATTCGTCGGTGCTTCTTTCAAAATCCAGTTATTTGACGCACCGCTGGGTGCTGAATTGCTCGGACTGGATTTAACGCATCCTCTCAATGATGCTGATTTTTCACGTGTGCACCAGGCACATCTGGATCATCACTTGCTGGTGTTCCGCGATCAAAAAATTACACCTGCACAGCAAATAGAATTCAGCCGTCGCTTCGGCGCGCTGCAGATCCATGTGCTGCATCAATTCCAGCTTGCGGGTCATCCGGAAATCCTGATCATCTCGAATATCAAGGAAAACGGTGAGCCTATCGGTCTCGGTGATGCAGGTCATTTCTGGCACTCGGATCTGTCGTATGTAGAGGTGCCCAGCCTCGGCTCCATGCTGCATGCACAGGAGCTCCCGGCTGAAGGCGGCGATACCCTGTTCGCGAATATGCATCTGGCATGGGATACGCTGGACGTCCATCTGCGTAATCAGGTGGCTGGCCTGAAGGCGGAACATAGCTATCTGGCGCAATATGCCGAGTTGCAACGCCGCAATCCTTGGCGTCCGAATCTCACTGCAGAGCAAATCGCCAAGGTCAAGCCGGTGCTGCAACCGGTGGTGCGTACACATCCAGAAACAGGTCGTAAAGCCTTGTTCGTCAGTGAACATTTCACGACGCGCATTGCCGGCCTGCCGGAAGATGAAAGCCGCGACCTGCTTACGCAACTATTCGCGCATAGCGTCAAACCTGAACACGTCTATCGCCATCGCTGGCAACCGCACGACCTGATCTTCTGGGATAACCGCTCGCTGATGCACCTGGCAACTGGTTGTCCGGAGCACCTGCGTCGCAAGTTGTACCGCACCACGATCGAAGGCGATGTGCCTTTCTAAATCTGTTTCCATCATTTTCGGAGTTTCCATGTCTTATTCGAATCGCACTTATCGCGCCCCGCGACGTCGCTGGGTTGGCGCAGCATTCAGCGTGATCGCTGTTGCTACTGCATTGTTGTCGGCCTTACCCGCACGTGCCGAAGGAAAAATCAGCATTGCGCAACAATTTGGTATCGGTTACCTCATTCTCGACGTTGTACGCGATCGCCAGTTGATTGAAAAACACGGCAAGCAACAAGGTATCGATATCCAGGTGGACTGGGCCAGCATCTCGGGTGCAACGGCGATGAATGAAGCCTTGCTGGCAGGCGCGTTGGATGTGGTGTCGGCAGGCGTACCGCCTATGTTGACGATGTGGGATCGCACACGTGGCAAGCAGAACGTAAAAGCGGTTGCGGCACTGGGTTCATTGCCGAACTATTTGTTGTCGAACAATCCTGCCGTCAAAACATTGAAGGATTTGAGCGACAAGGATCGCATCGCGGTACCTGCTGCAGGCGTTGGCTTCCAGTCGCGTACCCTGCAAATCGAAACAGCACGTCAGTTCGGTAAGGATAATTTCAAGAAGTTTGACAATATCTCAGTCAGCCTGCCGCATCCGGATGCGACTGCAGCACTGATCGCCGGTGGTTCGGAAATAAATACACATTTCTCCAGTGCGCCGTTCTACTACCAGGCACTGGCAGCGAACAGCAACGTACATAAAGTCATCAGCTCCTACGACATCCTTGGTGGACCTGCGACTTTCAACGTGCTCTACACCACGCAGAAATTCCATGATGAAAATCCAAAGACCTATAAGGCTTTCTATAACGCGCTGGTCGAGGCAGCACAGCTGATCAAGGCTGACAAGGCGAAGGCAGCGGATACTTTTATCCGTATCCAGAAATCCAAGCTGTCGCCTGAGTTGGTACGCAAGATTGTCGAAGATCCGGAAAACGATTTCACCGTGTCGCCGCACCGCACCTTTGTCTACGCTGACGAATTGCACAAATTGGGCGTGATTAAAAACAAGGCGGCATCGTGGAAGGATTACTTCTTCGAAGAAGCTTACGCGCAACCGGGTAGCTGATCGTTATGACGAGACGCTTTCTGTCAAATTGCATTAGCGCAGCGCCAAGGAGTTCTTATGCATAGTACGGCTATCCTGCGGGGTACCTCGGGCTTCATTCCTGATATACCGGCGCGACGCGAAAGTGGAAAGCGCGATGCGGAAGTTTTGCCCGGCTTGGCCCCTTTATTGCAGGTTGATAATGTCAGCCTCGAGTACCGCACCCGCGAGCGCGTGGTGCGGGCGACGCATCGTGTCAGCTTCGACGTGCACGATGGGGATCGCTTCGTCTTGCTGGGTCCGTCTGGCTGCGGCAAATCCACCTTGCTAAAAGCGGTTGCCGGTTTTATTCCGCCGGTGGATGGCGAGATTCGACTGGATGGTAAAGCGGTCACCGCACCGGGGCCGGATCGCATTGTCGTATTTCAGGAGTTCGACCAGCTATCACCATGGAAAACGGTCAGGCAAAACGTCATGTTCCCCTTGCTCGCTTCACGCACGCTGGGACGCAAGGAAGCGGAAGAGCGGGCTTTGCACTACCTGGCCAAGGTCGGGTTGAGTAAATTCTCTGATGTTCATCCGCATCAACTCTCCGGCGGCATGAAGCAACGTGTAGCGATTGCACGTGCGCTGGCGATGCAACCACGCGTGCTGCTGATGGATGAGCCTTTTGCTGCACTCGATGCACTTACGCGCCGCAAGATGCAGGAAGAATTGCTGCAGCTGTGGGATGAGGTGCGTTTTACCTTGTTGTTCGTGACTCATTCAATCGAAGAGGCGTTGGTGGTGGGAAATCGGATTGCTTTGCTGTCACCGCACCCGGGCCGGATGCGGGCCGAGATCAATAGCCATGATTTTTCATTGGCCAGTTCCGGTAGTACCGAATTCCAGAACACAGCACAGCGCATACATCACATGCTGTTTGAAGAAGAAGCAGGCACCCCATCATGAGTAGCACCCTATACCCTCCGGTACGGCCGGAGTATGAGCGCAAGCTGGAGCCGTTTACCGAATTACCGGTAGAGCGCGCATTGCCGTGGACTGCACGCTTGTGGGCACAAGGCTGGGTGCGCAAGAGTGTGATCCTGGTGGTGCTGGCGCTGATCTGGGAAGTAACGGCGCGCTGGCAAAATAATGAATTACTATTGCCGACTTTTATCGCGACCACGCAAGCGCTGGTCGAAGGGATTAGTAGCGGTGAGTTGATAGACAAGGTAGCGATCTCTTTGTCAGTGCTGTTGCAGGGTTATGCGATAGGTGTGCTGGCCGCTTTCATCCTCACCACGCTGGCGGTATCGACACAACTGGGTCGCGATTTGCTGGATACGCTTACATCCATGCTCAATCCGCTCCCTGCGATTGCCTTGTTGCCGCTGGCGTTGTTATGGTTTGGCATAGGGCGTGGCAGCCTGGTATTTGTGCTGGTGCATTCGGTGTTGTGGCCTATGGCCCTGAATACTTATGCCGGTTTCCAGGGTGTGCCGGAAACCTTGCGCATGGCAGGCCGCAACTACGGATTGCGTGGCATTCCTTATGTCTTGCAGATATTGGTGCCGGCTGCCTTGCCAGCCATTTTGTCGGGGCTGAAGATAGGCTGGGCTTTTGCCTGGCGTACCTTGATAGCGGCTGAGTTAGTGTTTGGCGCGTCATCCGGTAAAGGCGGCCTGGGCTGGTACATCTTCCAGAACCGCAATGAGCTTTACACCGATAAAGTATTTGCCGGATTGGCGACCGTGATCCTGATCGGCCTGCTGGTCGAGAATATTGTGTTCCGCACGCTGGAAAAAGCGACGGTGCAACGCTGGGGTATGCAGCGCTAAGCTAGTTTAGCCGCTGCTGGATTCAATCCGGCTTGCCGGGTTCATCTGGCTGGTACTCCAGCAGATCACCCGGTTGGCAATTCAGCGCCTCACAGATTTTTTCCAGCGTATCAAAACGCATACCCTTGACCTTGCCTGATTTCAGCAAAGACAGGTTGGGCTCGGTGATGCCGATGAATTGCGCCAGTTCACGCGACTTCATCTTCCGTTCTGCGAGTAGTACATCAAGTCTAACGATGATCGTCATGGTGCCTCAGACAAAACTTTCATTTTCTTCTGCAATACGGGTAGCTTCTACCATCGCCCATGCAATGACCAGCAGTAATCCCCCCAGCAGACACAGGAAATAGTCGCTGAGCGTAAACAGGATGAAGCCATAGGTCTCCTGGGACGTACTGACCAGTACCGCTGCCAGTACCGTCTTTGTCAGAGGTATTACCAATCCG
>JBEBUE010000032.1:0-12632 GCA_040393485.1 Herminiimonas sp. | reverse complement strand
AAAATCCGGACCCAGATACCGTGCTGCGCCATCTGTTCGGCAAACTGTGCAGGATGCGCATCCTGCCAATACTGGAACAATGCAGTACCGCTCGACTGCTTGCCGTACTCGGCCACCAATTGCCGCAAGCGGGTACCGCTCTCCTGCAATTGCTTGTGCATCGCCAGCTGCCAGACCTTATCAGACAGTGCTGCAGTCCCTATCTGCTGCGCCGGGCCACTGACTGTCCAGGGCCCCAGCACATCGGCCAATTGCTGTAGCAAATCAATATGCGCTGCGACAAAACCCAGGCGCAAACCGGCAAGACCAAAGAACTTGCCGACCGAACGAAACACGATCAAGCCTTTTTGCCCGGTATAAGCAGCTACGCTCTCCTGCGGCGTCATATCACCAAACGCTTCATCCACGATCAGCCAGCCACCGCGTGCTGCCAGACGTGCCGACCATTCCAGCAACACTGCCGGAGCGATACGCGCGCCGGTTGGATTGTTCGGATTGCAGACCGACATCACATCGCAATGATTGAGCTCGGCTTCCAGTTGATCGTAAGCGACCTCATGCACATCATGCCCGGCCTGACGCCATTGATAACTATGTTCGGCATAGGAAGGTGCCGCGATCACCACCTTGCTGCGCGCGCGCAAGCGAGGCAGAGCCTGTATCGCCGCCTGCGTACCAGCCACCGGTAATAACTGCGGCGCACCGTAATATCTTTGCGCAGCTTCCAGCAAAGCAGTACTTGGCTCAGGCAAGCGATGCCAAGCATCGGCACTCAGTTGCGGTACCGGATAAGCCTGCGGATTGATGCCGGTCGACAGATCCAGCCACTCGGCACGCGGTCGTCCATAGCGCCGGATGGCATCATGCAGATTGCCGCCATGCTCAAGCATAGATCACTCCCGCAATACAAATCAGCAGCAACCATAGCACCGTCGTCAAGCGTACCAACCGCCACGCACGTGCAATATCTTTACCCGCGGCTAAAGGGCCAGTACCCAGCGGTGGCCGGTTTTCCACTTCACCATCGTAAATGGCAGCACCACCCAGCGAGATACCCAAGGCTCCGGCACCGGCAGACATCACCGGCCCGGCATTCGGGCTGGACCAGGCGGGTGCCTGCGCACGCCAGCAGTGCCAGGCTTGCCTGCTATTGCCCAGCGCTGCATAAGACAGCGCGGTCAGGCGCGCCGGTATGAAATTCAACACATCATCGATGCGTGCCGCAACGCGTCCAAATTCGTTATAACGCTGCGTGCGGTAACCCCACATCGCATCCCGGGTGTTGGCCAGGCGGAATAAAACCACGCCTGGGCCACCGGCCACGGAAAACAATAACAAAGTACCGAACACCGCGTCATTACCGTTTTCCAGCAGCGACTCGACCCCGGCTTTGGCCAGGTCAGCTTCTTCCGCTTGCCGCGTATCGCGGCTGACGATACGCGCGGTCAACAAACGCGCTTGTGGCAAATCACCATCCATCAAAGCATGTGCGATCGGGAAGGTATGGTCGCGCAAACTGCGCAGGCCAAGGCTGAAGTACAAGAGTAATGCGTGCACACCTAATGCGAGCAAAGCATCAAATTGCGCCAGCCCAAAGGTCAAGACCCAGGCCAGCAATACGCAAGGCAGGACCACCAGCATCCAGGCCAGTGCACCACGTACTATGCGTGCAGTGCCGTCGCTGCCGCTATTGAGTTTCTTTTCGATACGGATCGCCAAATTACCGAAGCCGACCAGCGGATGCCAGCGCGTCGCTTCACCCAGGCGCATATCCAGCAGCACGCCCAGCAACATCAGGATGGCAATCAGGCCGCAAGACAAACCAAACAACATCTCAGCCCTTCAGACTCAAAGGCAAACCAGCCACTACCAGCACTGCGCGGTCACAGATCGTCGCTGCAGCCTGATTCAGCCGCCCTGCTTCATCAACGAACCAGCGCGATATCGCACCTTGCGGCACGATCCCCTGCCCGACTTCATTGCTGACCAGGATCACATCACCCGGTGCCTGTGCCAGCGCTTGCAGGAACGCCGCGCGTTGCTCGCTGAATGCGGCCGGAGCATCTATCGCACCGACCTCGGGGAATTCCTTATGCTCAGAAAACAGCAAATTCGACAGCCAGACCGTCAGGCAATCAACCAGCAAGAGATTGTCGGCGCGACTGTACTTTTCAATCACCGCGCCCAGTTGCAACGTTTCTTCCACGGTTTGCCAGTGCCCGTCGCGGCGTTCCCGATGATGCGCGATACGTAGCTGCATCTCGGCATCGCCGGCTTGCGCGGTGGCGATATACACCACCGGTTTGCCAGATGCCGTCGCCAGCGCTTCTGCATGCGCGCTCTTGCCGGAACGTGCACCACCTATGACCAGGGTACGTGTCATGCCTTTTTCTCCGGCGCAAATATGCGTGCGGTTGCTGCCGGGCAGGATGAGAAGTAAGCGTGGAAATAAGTCGCCGTCAGTGCGCCCTGTTTATAAACTGCTTCGCCATGCGCACCGTTGGAGCGCTTGACGGTCTGCGCTTGCGGCTCGACCGGCGTAGTCAGCGTCGAATAATGGAAAGTCTTTGGTCGCCAGAGACTGCATACCGAGGCCAGCCAGCTTGCCCTGCATCACGACCTCGCCCGGCATCAAACCCACCATAGGCCATTGCTTGCCGTCCGCATCGGTCAGGCTATCGGCTATCACCATCATGCCGCCGCATTCGGCGAGTATCGGCATGTCTTGCGCGTGAGCAGCGCGCATCGAGTCCTGCCAGTTCTGCGCCGCCGACAATGTAGCGCAATGCAGCTCAGGATATCCACCCGGGATATACACTGCATCCGCATCAGCCGGTATCGCTTCGTCATTCAATGGAGAAAAGAACTTCAACGTGGCGCCGGCTGCGCGCAAGCATTCCAGATTGGCGTGATAAACAAAAGCAAATGCTGCATCACGCGCTATTGCTATCGTTTTACCGGCCAATAATTGCGGCGCATTCCTTACCGCCAGGCTGCTATCCAGCACTACCGGCGGAATGGCATTCCAGGCCGCCATATCGATCTCGATCTGATCGGCCATCTGATCCAGTACCTGATCGACTTGTGCGATTTCATCCGGCTGCACCAGGCCCAGGTGGCGCTCCGGCAAGGCTTGCGCCTGCTTGGGCAAGGTCGCGAGTATGGGCACGTTACGTATGCCTTGCGTCACCATCTTGGCGTGCGATGCACTGGCAATACGATTAACGATGACACCCGCCAACTCGACCGGGCCATATTGCTGCAAGCCGAGCACAACAGCACCGACGGTCTGTGCCATTTTGGCCGCATCCAGCACTACGACAACCGGCACACCAAAGGCACGCGCCAGGTCCGCCGACGATGGATCGCCATCGTACAAACCCATCACGCCTTCGATCAGGATGACATCCACCTCGCTCGCTGCCTTGGCCAGCAATCTGCGGCAATCGTCGAGGCCGACCATCCACAAATCGAGCGCATACACTTCAGCCCCGCTGGCACGCTGCAAGATCATCGGATCCAGGTAGTCGGGGCCGGTCTTGAATACACGTACCTTCAAACCCTGGCGTATCAGCTTGCGTGCCAAGGCTGAGGTAACCGTCGTCTTGCCCTGCCCGGAAGCGATGCCGGAGATCAGGACGATGCGGGCAGTGTGTGCTGCAGTGCCGACTTCGCTACTCATTTACCACTCCACGCCCTGCTGGGCGGCAATGCCATTTGCGAAGGCATGCTTGATGGGCTGCATCTCGGTGACGGTGTCTGCCACGGCGATCAATTCCGGTGGTGCGCCGCGACCAGTGATCACAACGTGCTGCATTTCTGGACGCGCCTGCAGATCAGCGATCACTTGCTGCACATCCAGATATTTATATTTCAATGCGATGTTCAGTTCGTCCAGTACCACCAGTCCGATGGCCGGATCGGCCAGCAAGACCTGCGCGCGCTGCCATGCTTTCTCGGCATTGGCCACATCGCGTTCGCGGTTCTGTGTTTCCCAGGTATAGCCTTCACCCATCACATGGAAACTGATTTCATCTGGGAAGCGACGGAAGAAGTTTTCTTCGCCGGTAGCGATTGCACCTTTGATGAATTGCACCACGCCTACCTTCATGCCATGACCCAACGCGCGCGCTGCCATGCCGAAGGCGCTGGAGCTTTTACCCTTGCCATTACCGCAGGTAATCACCAGCACGCCTGCATTGCGCTTGGCCGCTTCTATCTTCTTATCGACAACTTCTTTCTTGCGCGCCATGCGTGCATTGTGCCGTTCGTTCAGGCCGTCAGCATCCTTGGCTACGCCATTCTGTTCTTCACTCATTCTCTTCCTCAACTGCCAGGTAAATTGTTCGCTTGCCATGCTTGACGATCTCAATCGGATGTCCGAGGCACTCGCTCAACAGCGATGCCTGCATCACTGCATCGACCGGGCCGGCATGCCAACGGCCGTCACCCATCAATAACAATGCATGGGTTGCCACGCTATGTGCAAGATTCAAATCATGGCTGACCATCACCACTGCCTTTTGCTGTTCCCGGCACAGCTTCGACAACAAAGCCATCACGCTGACCTGATGGGCGAGGTCCAGTGCACTGGTCGGCTCATCCAGCAGCATCAAAGGCGTGTCCTGTGCCAGCACCGCAGCTATCGCCACGCGCTGCCGCTCGCCGCCAGACAATGAACGTACATCGCGTTCGGCCAGCATATCGGCATCCATGATCTGCAGCGCCGTATGCGCGGCGACATAATCTGCATCGGACTCCCAGTACGCCGATTCATGATAGGGATGGCGCGCCGTCAACACTGTTTCGATCACGCGATAGCCAAAGGCATCATTACGCCCTTGCGGCAAATAGGAACGTTCACGCGCCAGATCCTGCAAAGGCCATTTGCCCAGTGCTCGCCCATTCAGTTCCAGCTCGCCACCATCGGCATCGCGCAAACCAACCAGGGTACGCAGCAAGGTGCTTTTACCCGCGCCGTTACGACCAATCACGCACCAGCATTCGCCTGCCCTGACTTGCCAGTTCAGGCCGTCAACCAGGACGCGATCAACAATACTTAATTTAAGATTGCGTGTTTTCATCAGCGCTTCCTCAACTGATGCAATTGCAGCAGGAATACAGGCACACCGATGATCGCGGTAATCACGCCCACCGGCAGCTGTTGTGGCGCCACGATGGTGCGTGCCAGCGTATCCGCCAGGACCAGGAACGTACCGCCCACCAGCGTGGCGGCAGGCAACAACAAACGGTGATCAGGGCCAAGCACGAAGCGACACGCATGCGGCACGATCAAACCGACAAAACCGATGCTACCGGCATTGCTGACCGCACTGGCTGTCAACAAGGCCGAGCACACAAACAATCCACCGCGGAAACGCGCCACATTGATGCCCAGAGTCGACGCTGCTTCCGCATGCAGCGCAATCACATTAATCGCGCGCGCTGCCCGCACCGCAAACAACAAGGCACCCGCTAATACCATCCAGGGTATCCAGCGGAACTGCGTACCGGACAAATCACCGATCAACCAAAACACCATACCGCGTAAGCGATTGTCAGGAGCGATCGACAGCATCAGCGTTACCAGCGCGCCACAACCTGACGCCAGGATCACGCCCGTCAACAACAGCAACGGTGCACTACCATCCGAACCTGCCGCACCTCGTAAATCGCGGCGTGCCAGCAAAAACAAAATCAACGATACGGCCATGGCACCACCAAAGGCCGCCACATCAACTACCCACGCCAATGTGCACACCAGCATCGCGGCCAACGCGCCTACCGCTGCACCACCCGATACGCCCAGCACATAAGGTTCGGCCAAAGGGTTGCGCAACAATGCCTGCATCATCACGCCAGCCAGGGTCAGGCTCGCGCCCGTCACAAAAGCGGACAGCGCACGACTCAGTCGCAGCTCCACCAGCGTCGCCGCCATGGTGTCAGCAGTACCCCGCAATAATTCGCGCATCGCATCAGCGATATCGCCCAAAGACAAAGTGACAGAGCCCATCACGCCTGCCACTACAAAACTCAGCAACGCCAACACAAACAAAACAGACAACACCGTCCAAGCGCGCGACCGCCCCTGCAACGCAGCTATATGCATGCTTTTATTCACAACGGTACTCATGGGCGCAACGACATTCAGACTTCCTCATAGAACTTGCGCATGCGATGCCGGATAAACCACCCCGGACATGCATGCGCAATCTTGCAACAGACGCTATAACAGCCGCCATTTTACTGATGCTTATTTAAAACCGTAGCGCACACCTACAAAAACGTTGGAACCAGGCGTTTGATAGGTACGTGCGACTTCATATTTTTTGTCTAACGCATTATTCCAACGACCAAACAGCTGCCAATCACCATTCAAGTCATAGCTAGCATGTAAATTCAACAGTGCATATCCACCAAGTCGGTTGACTTGCTTAGCTGCATCGTAACGATAGCCTGAGAAAATCACATCAGCACCCGACTTCAATGGACCATATGTATGCGTAAAGCCCAAAGTGCCATGATAACGTGCGCGACGCTCAATCAATGTATTCGTTGCTTTATCACGAGGATCTTGCCAATCCATAGTTCCATACACTCTAAAATCGGCCAATTTTGTCGAAGCGCCGACGGAAACACCGGTCAGCAAAGCACTATTGAGGTTATAGGCGCAAGTAGTTCCAAGAACGATATTCGGACAAGGCTTACGAGATACGATCAAATCGGTGATTTCATTGTGATAGTAAGCAATGCTGAAATCGGATTTACCATCATCGTAGTAGACGCCAACTTCAGTATTTTTTCCCTTTTCAGGTTTCACATCCGGATTACCAAAATTCGGGGCGAAGTAAAGATCGTTGTAGGTCGGTGCACGGAAACTCGTACCTACGCTACCGCTTACTCGCAAGACTTTGCTTAAACGGTAACCGTACCCCAGACTTCCCGTAACGTTTGAGCCGTACGCCGAGCTACTATCGTAGCGGACGCTAGCACTCCCAAGATGCTTTTCTCTTTCCAATTGATAAGCAAGCGCCAAGGAATTGGTGCCTCGGCTGCGGTTTTGGCTCTTTTGATCTGTATTTACAACACTCTCTTCACGACGTTCAACCAAAACCTGAAGTAAATCCGTGCCAATTTTCAAATCGTTCTGCCAACTAAACTGATCCTGCATTGTGTTGTTGATAGATGGCTTTGGCGAAAGGTATTGTTGCTGCTTGTTGTACGAACGCGATACCTGCAACAAACTACTCCAGCTACTATTGATTTGGTTGCGGGAGTAAAGTGAATAGATGTCTACATCGCTTACGATGTAAGGTTTGAATGGAGGGATATCGCTACCGTCGTAAGCAGCATCATTACGGCTATTCAAGAAAGAGAATCCCAGCTCTTGGCCTCTGGCTAGTTCCCACGAGATTTTCCCACTCAGACTATGCTTGGTATAGCCATCCTTATCAGGATCAAACCCTTTTCCGACTCTGGACGAAAATCCATCAGCTTCCTCCTGGGATGCGTTAATCGAATAACGAATAGTGTGTTCGCCTTCAGTAGACCCCGACACTCCAGCCGAGACAACTCGTTCACCATAAGTGCCCGCTCCAGCAGAAAACGTCAGGCGTGGTGCTCCGCTACCCTTTTTTGTGAACACCTGGATTACACCACCAACTGCATCCGCACCGTACAGGCTACTCAAAGGCCCCCGCACAATCTCAATACGTTCAATTTGTGAAAGCGGTATTGCGGACCATGTCGGTGACCCTGATGTCGACGATACACTGCGCACACCATCGATCAACAAAATCGTCTGCTTCGAATTCGCACCCCTGATGTACACATCCGCATAACTACCTTCACCACCAGTGCGTTTAATTTCATTGCTGCGTTGGGTTTGCAATAAATCGATTATTGAGGTTTGCCCGGACTCAGCAATTTCTTCAGCTGTGATAACTGTACTATCTGCGATTACATCGCCAATCTTTTGTGCGTTCCGCGAAGCCGTAACCAGTACTGGTGCCAGAGATTGATCAGCGGAAGTTTGCGCAAAACCCAAAGGAGTAAATGCAGCGGAAACAGACAAGGCAATAGCCAGCGGCGGGAACGCCACATTGGCGCGCCGTAAAACAGATGAGCTCATGATTACTTTTCATAGAAACAGCATCCAGCCCACCTCCCCGCAGGCTGAATTGAAAAGAAATGCAGGAACAGAATTAACGATCGAAACAGACAGCAGGCAGCACCAGGCAGCACATGAGCGAATCGCATCGCGAACCTCCCCGTTCGCAGCATTTCCACCTGTCCTGGCCGGTATCCGGGCTAGCAAGCACGAGCGCCTCACCTTCCCATGCGATTGCACAGTGGTCTGAGAGACGATCTGTCATTGAAAATGACGCTTGATTACCGTTGCGGGGGCAGCACACGTTAGCCTGAGGCATCGTGTTTCCCGTTTAACTGCAGACATGAACATGTCCGCGAGCACCAAAACTGGCGACATTGTAAGGCCCATGAGGAGTAGCCGCAACTTTGGAGGGGATTTAAGCGGCCAGACGTTCTATTTGTGCAACATCAATAAAACTAGAAACTATCGCGTCTATTCCAGCGAATAGCGAACGCAACAGATAAAAAAAAACCTGCCGTTCTGAAATTTTCAAGACGGCAGGTATAGCTAAGCTACGAGGTAAAAACTTAGAAATCCATACGTGCGGATACCTTCACAGCCCGTCCAGCATCCGGATAGATGCTTGCGTTGTTTTGGCATTTACCAAATGCTTGCGAATAATAATTTTTATCCGTCAGATTTGCGCCAGTTATCGCGAACTCCCACGCTCCAACGCGTTTTGCATAGCGAGCATCCAAGGTTGCAAAAGATGGTATCCGTGAATTACAGGCATTTGTAAAGTCATTACTGTAGCGTTGCGAATCGATCCACTGCACGCCAACGTCTGCACTTTGACCATTACCTGGCAACCAGCTTAAACGTAAGGTCGCGGTGTTTCTTGGCACTAAGGTCATTTCATTACCTGCATAAGTCCCTTCAGAAAACTTAGCAGACATATGACGCAGTATCGCGGACAGAGAAAAATCACTTGTCAGGCGTTTTTTCCCTTCAATCTCAATGCCTTCGCGTTTGGTAGGATCCAGATTGATATTGTTGAATATGTTCGAATCATAAAAAATCTCGTTTTTCAATTTATGACGGAACAATTTAGCCGTTACTTTATCGCTCTTATCACCAACAGAAACGCCCAACTCGACATCATCAGATTTTTGCGGCTCAAGCAACTTATTACCTAAGGTAAAAGCATTATCATCGACATTCGCCACACGATAACTACGTCCTGTTTTTGCGAAAACACTCACCATCGGAGTGAACTCATAACTACCTTGCAAATCCCAGGCATTTAACGAAAACTTCTTATCGTATATTTTTCCGCCACGCGAACTCTGGTCAAATATTTCATGGCGAACGCCCGCCGCAACACGAGCTTTCCCCAATCGAATTTCATCGCGTACATATAGCGCTTTGGACTGCTGTTTGGCGTTATCGGCACTACCAGCACTGTCAGTTGTATTTCGCCCCCATCTGCCAATATCAAATCCAACGACGAATTCATTCGTCACATTTCCTGCTTTTAGGATATGGCGTGCGCGCGGAGAGAATTGAGAAGAACGTCCGTCATAAGTGCTTTGATAAGTTGGTGAAAAATAGTCACCTTGACGCTCACGATATGACAAGTCCGCAGCGAGTTCCCAATTGCCGATACGACGCTCACCAAACAAGGTATAGAGAGTCGAGTCTATCGAGCCAAAATTAGCCAGATCTTTAGGCTGCTTTGGATTTTGCAAAAACTGCGCCCATGTAATTCCACCTGGCAAATCAAAATTCTGACGTGAAGCGTCAATCCGCATGCCTACGCGCCCTTGATCCAGCGCCCATTGCATGCCGCCACTAAAATTTTCCTGTTTCAGCGAATTACGGTCACGGTAATTATCAGTTTGCACACCGCCTACATTTGCATTGATGGAAAACTTATCCCAACCTTTCGACAAAGATGCGCGCACTTCATTGCTATTACGATTACCCACCTCTGCAAAAAGAGTACCGTGCGTTGCGCCGGCTATACCACGCTTCGTAATAATTTGAATCGTGCCTCCCGTTGCACCTTCGCCATATAAAACACTGCTGCCGCCACGAACGATTTCTATACGTTCTACTGATTCGATAGGAATCATAGACATCAGCGCAACCGTTTGTTCATTTTCTGATATACGGACACCATCTACCAACACCACCATATTGTTATCACTGGTGCCACCAAAACCACGCAAGTCGAGCGCAAAATCTGAAGTACCGTTCAAATTCTGACGCCCATACACGCCTCCAATCTTGCGAATAGCTTCATTTACATTACCTATTCCAGCTTCTCGAATCTGCTCCGCTGTAATCACAGACGCACCAATAGGTGCAAACGAAGGGTCATTTTCAAACCGCGATGCCGAAACAGTAACCGGCGTCAGCTTCTGTCCGGTTTCAACCTGTGCAACAGCAGGAAAACTCAAGGTGGCGAGTGCAGAAACCAGCGCGAGTGGTTTCCATGCAGCAGTGCTGCGATGTGATGGCAGGGATTTCATTTTTACTTTATTCAATGGATAGCACCCGACCTGCCTCCCCGCGGGTCGAGTTCAACGAAAGCATGGATGTGATCAAGCGCATGCTTCCACCTGTTTTGGCCGGTATCCGGGCTGACAAGCCTGAACGTCCTACCTTCCCATGCCAGAAGCACAGTGGTTTGAGGGACGCTCTGTCAGTCGAAGTGATGCTTCGAACTGACGCTTGTTTTACCGTTGCGGGGGCAGCACACGTTTGCCATCTGATGAGTCAGGCATTGTGTTTCCCGTTTAACTGCGGACATGGACATGTCCGCGGGCACCAAAACTGCGCCATTGTACGACTGGGGCCAGGTATCGGCAAATTCGCGACGATTTAACGACAAATTAACGGCATTTTCATGCGCCTGAACGATCACAGACGCAAACGCATGACGGGTCAGGCAGAACGCCACCTGACAAGGGCTCTGGTCTATAATCGACCCTTCGCTGCAATCTCAGACCTACGCATGTTTACTCCCGACCAAGTGCAAACAATTGCCACGCAACTGGCGCGCAAGCATGACCGCACGCAATTGGTGGATCTGGATGGCATGCCGATTATCGTCAAGCGACTGGAAGCACCGCTCAAACACTGGGGGTATCCGGTACTGAATACGCTGGCTCGCCTGCTCGGCCAACCCATGTTGCGCGCAGTACCGGCACCGGGTGGTAGTGAGGCACAAGCAATTGAAGTGACCCGTTTGCGTACGCTGGCTGCTGCAGGCGTCTCCGTCCCGGAAGTACTGCACGTGACGCGGGACTGGTTTGCACTGTCTTTCCTGGGCGCAAATTCGGTCGATCAGTTACTACGACAGCAGCCACATAAAGCAAAGGAATACTGGAAGAACGGCTTGCAGGCCATACTCGAGCTGCACCGCCTCGGCCAGACTGCCAGCCAATGCTTTGCACGCAATATGATTGCGCATGAAGGCAAGATCAGTTTTATCGATTTTGAAGATGATCCGAGCAAGGTCATGCCGCTGGCAGCAGCGCAGGCCCGCGACTGGTTGCTGTACCTGCATTCGACCGCCTATATCCTGCATCTGGACAGGGATGAGATCGCGCAGATCTACCTCGATTATTTATTGCAGGATGATGTCGCCGTGCAGCGTGAAGTAAAACGTGCAGCGAGTGCTTTTAGCTGGTTGCGTATCCTGCCCAAAAAACGCAAGCCATGGGGGCGTGATGTGGTGTCGGTGCAGGCCGCAGCGCAAGTGCTGCATATAGTCGTGAAGTTGATGCGACAACAAGCGCGCTAATCATCGCACTAGCAATCCACCACCAGTAATTCTCCGTAGCGTATCTTGTGTGGCTTCTGCGCCGCATATAAGGCCATTTCCGGCACTGACAAACCATGTTCACAGGCAGCCAGCAAACGAATAATGCCGGCATGACAAATGACGATTGCATGCTCGATTTGCAGTTCGCTTAATTCGTCACGGAATGCGCGTACACGATGCGCGACTTGCATCACACTTTCGCCGCCGCCGGGTTGATACTCAACCATATCCCGGCTCCACGCATCGATAGCCGTACGTGGAATATCATCCCAGGTACGCATTTCCCAATCGCCAAAATGCATTTCTGCCAGCCGCTTATCGTAGGTCGGCTTGGCGCAACCCAGGGTCTGCGCCAGGCTTTCCGATAAATCCATGCAACGGCGCAAAGGACTGGAAAATACCATCGCGTTCTTCGGCAATACCGGCAGCAGGGATGCGTGTGCCGAGGCTAACTCTTCCGCGGCCACAGCCAGATCCGTACTGCCATAACAAGTATTGGCAGCAACAATCGGGCGTGGATGGCGGACGAGATAGAGATGCATGGCACTCCTCAATGGGTAATGACGGTCAATACTCCAAGATAAAATGCGACTTCTGTCACTTGCTGGACGGCACCAAGGGTGTCACCGGTATAACCCGCAATGCGGCGCTGGAACATGCGCGCCAGCCAGAATGCGGCGAGCGCGGCAAACAATATCCCGCATGCAA
>JBEBUE010000031.1:0-12753 GCA_040393485.1 Herminiimonas sp. | reverse complement strand
TGGCCGGCACTGCGGATACCCCGGACTGGCAGGCACCGTCATATCAAAAATGGCGGCTGGCGGCACGTCACCATCTCAATCCCGGCAGTGCAGGTGCCCCAACTTTCCATCTGGAGCTGGAAGCAATCAGCGATAAAACAATGTGGGAAGCTGGCGACTTGGTACAAGTCCTGGCACCTGCCGATCAGGAGCGCCCGCGTGAGTATTCAGTTGCGTCTACACCTGCCGATGGCCGTGTCCACCTGCTGGTAAGACAAGAGCTGCGCGAAGACGGCAGCCTCGGTATCGCGTCTGGCTGGCTGACCGAGCAAGCACTGGTTGGAGGCACCATAGACCTGCGCCTGCGACCGCATAACAACTTCCGCCTTGGTGATAACCAGCATAGACCTCTCATCCTCATAGGCAATGGTACGGGTCTCGCTGGTTTGCGTAGCCACCTGAAAGCACGGGCAGCAAATGGCATGCATAAGAACTGGCTGGTCTTTGGTGAGCGTAATGCAGCGAACGATTTTTACTATCGTGATGAAATCGAAGCATGGCAAAACCAGGGAGTACTGGAACGCGCCGACATCGTCTTTTCACGCGATCAGGAAAAGCGTATTTATGTACAGGACAAGTTGCGTGAACAGGCAGAACAACTGCGCCACTGGCTGGCCGCTGACGCCGCGATCTATGTATGCGGCAGCCTCGAAGGCATGGCGGGCGGAGTGGAAGCAGCCCTGACCGACATCATCGGCAGTACAGGTGTGGAACAACTGATCGAGCAAGGTCGTTATCGGCGTGATGTGTATTAAGCGCGGCTGTATTTATACCTCCGCCCAAAGTCGGAATAGATTGTGATAATGCCCGGTCAGGCTTATGGTTTCTTCGCAGTCGCCTAGCCTGGCCCTTAGTTTCTGAATGTTTTGATCCAATTCAAATAGCAAGCGACGCTTGCCGTCATCCGCCACCATGCTTTGCACCCAGAAGAAAGAACTGATGCGTGCACCGCGTGTCACTGGTTCGACTTTGTGCACACTACTGGCTGGATAAAGAATCAGGTCTCCTGCTGGCAGTTTTACTTCAAGCTCACCGTAGGTATCGGCAAGGATCAACTCACCGCCTTCATACTCCTCAGGTTCGATCAGGAACAAAGTACACAAAACGAACTGAAGAAGCTCAGATGCTGCCCTGAAACCCATCCGATGAACGCAATTGCAGCGGTCCTTTCCACCAACGCACAAGATAGATTAAGAAGCGCAGGCGTTTTACAAACGCAAGCAGGCAAACTCTTTGGCCAATATCTTTTCCGCGAAAGCACGGAAATCCGCATGTGCCGACAATAGTAAGTCGTTGGCGATCTTATTCATGAATGCACCCGTGGCAGTGGCCGGAATTTTTTCCAGCCAGCGAGTCGCTTCATCTATCCTGCCACGCTCTGCAAGCATGCAAGCGTAGCTGTATTGCCCACGGAAATCACCGGCAATTGCAGACTCACGGTAATACTTGAAAGCAGTGTTGCGGCTCGCTTCTACGACGATGCCTTCTTCATAGTAGCGGCCCACCAGATTCAGGGATTTGGCATGTCCCATTTCTGCAGCTTTGCGATACCAACCCAGAGCCTGTTCCTGATTCAACTCTACGCCACGACCACGCGACAGCAAATTGGCATAGTTATACATACCCCAATCCAATCCCGCTTCCGCAGCGCTACGATACCAATGTGCTGCAGCGACCGGATCGATTTGCGTACCCCAACCATGCTCGAGGCAGCGACCGCGCATATTCATTGCCATCAACTGTTGCTGTTCCGACGCCGCAGCGAAACAAGCGTAAGCACGCACCGTATCTGGCGCTACACCGTTACCGTCTAACAGCATTTGCCCCAACAGTGTCTGCGCATTGCAGTCATCTAAAGCGGCGGCAGCCGACAACCACTCAACCAGAATTTCAGGTGCGCCACCAAGCAATGCCTGCCAATGAGCTGCAGGTATCGCGAGTAGTTCTTCTTTCGTCGTCGGCAACGCATAAGGTGTACTGCTCATGTGTTCGCCCACTGCCTTATCAGGTTGTGATACACACCGATCAAGGTGCGACGCGCGACAGGATCTGCTTCGCTCGCGTTGAGGGTCTGGATCGCGTTATCCATATCGAAGAGCAAAGCACGTTGCGCGTCATCGCGCACCAGGCTCTCCACCCAAAAGAAACATGCGGTCCTGACGCCACGCGTAATCGGCGTAACCTGGTGCAGGCTCGTCGCCGGGTAAAGCACCAGGTCGCCAGCGGCAAATTTCGCTCTATGCACGCCGTATGTGTCTTGTATTTCCAGTTCTCCACCGTCGTATTCGTCCGGGTCGGTCAAGAACAATGTAGCCGATAAGTCAGTACGTATTTTTCTTCCGCCCATCGGTGGAAAACGTATGCTGCCATCTATATGCGCGCCGAACGTCATGCCTTCGCTATAGCGATTGAACATAGGAGGATAGATTGCATTCGGCAGCGCTCCGCTGATAAAAAGCGAATGTCCCTCTACCGCAGCCAATACAATTTTCTGGCATTCTTGCGCCACGCTTGAGCGCTCGTCTATCTGTTGGTTAAGTTTCACTGGCGCGCCCTGATACCCCGCCGTGACGTGACCATCAACCCATGCTGTACCGGCATTGGCCAGCTTGTCGTTGATGAGCTTCAACTCGTGTTGATCCAGTACTTCAGGAATGCGTATAAGCATAAAAACCTTTCAGCCCAACAAATACTGATGCGTTACCGATATTGGTGATGCCACAGCTACCCAGGCTTCAAAGTGTAAACCAGCCGGATACTGTCTTCTCAAAAGAAAATGCCGCCCGGTTTAACCCGAGCGGCCTTGATACTCAATACGACGATCTGTTCTTAGTACTTCACATTCAAAGCAAGTATTGCGGAACGGCCCGGGGCCATGGAGGCGTAGTGTGACGAGTAAGCCTGATTGAAATAAACCTTGTCTGTCAGGTTTTGTACGTTCAATTGCAGGGTGATGTTTTTATCAATCACATAGCTCGCCATAGCATCGAAACGGGTGTAGCTAGGAACCCATTTGGTGTTCGTGGTATTACCATAAACACGCGAAGTATAGAACGCACCCGCACCTACGGTAAATTTGGGCATAAGCGCATAAGTCGTCCACAAGCTGTAGCTGCTACGTGGAATATTAGCGAATTGCTTGCCGTTTGAAGTGCTGGCTACATAGATCGGTGCGGCTGTTGTACCAATGTTTGTTTGACCACCATCTACAATTTTGCTGTGGAGGAAAGTATATCCACCGAACACTTGCCAGTTTTTAGTCAAGTTACCGGCAACACCCAGTTCCACACCATCCACGGTGTAATTACCAGCAAGCTGCGTTGTACCATCCGGAGCTGTTACACGTGCGTTTACTTTTTCCGTACGGAAGACGGCAGCGGTCAACAGCATTTTCTTATCCAGCACATCCCACTTAGTACCAATTTCGTAGGTTTTGCTGCGCTCTGGATCCAGGTTTTGGATAGCCGTACTCAAGGTACCGCCTTCTGTTGAACCGTCACCGTTACTTATGCCTACAGGTGTCGACGATGTAGCGTAGCTTGCGTAGATGCTGCTGTTTTCAGTTGGCTTGTATACGACACCGGCCTGGTAGTTGAAGAAGTCGGATTTGTTTTTCAAATTGCTTGCAACGACCGCAGGAATGGCAACACCAGTAGGGCTGGCACCGGCTGCCACTGCCGCATATCCTGCTTGCTCGGAAGTCGCACGGTATTTGTCGTAACGCACACCTGCATTCACCGACCATTGCTTGTTGAGCTCAATGGTGTCAAACGCATAAACTGAAATTGCCGTATTGGTAGCATCCGTAGGTTTGTTTGCACGACCAATATAGCCAGTCCATGGATCGTATGGGTTCGGGCTGTACAGGCTGGTACAGTTATAGTTATTTGCTGCACCGCCAGAGCCGACAGGACAGGCAGACGCTGCGCCAGCTTTGGTATTTACCAGATAGCTATCACGAGTACCTTCTTCGCGCGACAACTCAACACCGGTCGAGAAGCGATGCTTTACCGAACCGGTCAAGATTTCACCAAAGAGTTCGGTTTGGTTTTGCAAAGATTTTGCTTCGCTGACACGCGAGTTCACACGGCGCCAAACCATACCGTTATAGATGTTGCCCTTGCTGTCATCCGGTTGGGTCCAGATGTAATCATTCGAGGACTTGCTAAAACGTGTGGTATTACGCAGGTGCAAAGTCGAGCTGATGTCGTGATCAACGCGTGCTGTGAAAATGTCGGCCTTGGTCTTACGGAAGTCGCGATTGACCAAGCCATAGAAAGCGTTGCGATTGACATTGACCGGGCTGCCATCACCATTACCCAGGGTCGGATTATTGTATGGAATGCCGCTATCCGGAACGTCGTCCGATTGCATGTGGTAGTAGCTAAGGTTGACACGTGTCGGCGTGTTCATACCGAAAGTCAACGACGGTGCGATACCCCAACGGCTGTTCGATATGGCATCGCGTCCGGCCACATCTTGATCGTGGTACATCGCGTTCAAACGGAATGCCATGGTGTCGCTCAGTACAAAGTTGCCGTCTGCGGTTACTCGTTTGTAGTTGTCGGTGCCAACCGCTACGCTACCAGCACGCAATTCGTCTCTCAATGGTGCTTTGCTAACCAGGTTCAAGCTACCACCGGCCGAACCACCGCCGCCGTATGCTGAACTGGATCCTTTGATCACTTCCACCGACTCGAGGTTGAATATTTCACGCGATTGCGAACCCAGATCACGCATACCATCGACATAGGTGCTACTTTGCGCATCGAAACCGCGGATGAAAGGACGATCACCGACTGGATTGCCACCTTCACCTGCACCGAAGGTAATACCAGGTGTTGTACGCAGCGCTTCTACCAGGGTTGTGGAACCAGTCTGGTTCATCACCTCCGATGTGATCACTGTGATCGATTTTGGTGTATCCAGAATGGGCGCGGTAAATTTGGTGGAAGATGCATTGTCTGCTTTGAAATCGCTACCTGCGGTTTCGGTGACTTTAATTTCCGGCAGCACCGAAGTTTCCGGCGCTGATTGCGCTTGCGCTTGCTGCATCAAAGCCTGGCTTGAGAATGTCGCAAACAAAGTTGCTGCGATCTGGGTATACCTGCGATCCATAGATTTCCGTCCGGTCGTAAATTATTAGCACTTCACAACGCTGTATGGCTGGCGGAAAGCTGGTGAGCTTTTTATGGCTGGCTGGCGAGTGTTCTGGTCGGCCTAGTTAGGCTAGGTCGTTGTTGTTTGCTCTTGTGCAAGTAGATGTGCGCCCAGCAAACCTACTGCACTTGCAGCATTACAAGATTTTTCTTAAAACGAATGATAATAATTCGCATTAATCAGGTCAACGAAATGACCGCAGAAAATAGATAAAAACGAAAGTCTGTTGCAAAAGCAGGTTAAGGAATCGTTAAGAAAATGCCCCAGACCACCATTGAATTGTAGTGAGAATAATTCGCATTTATAATTAATCCGGGCCGTCCAGACCGCACTGACTATCAAGAAGTCGTCCTTCCCGGCTCTCCAGAGTTCAGCGAGAAACCGCTACAGCAAATACCGATCTTCGCCCCCATATCCTAAAAGGCCGTTATGAACCAGCGCTTTACCCCATTAGCGGCAGCTTTGCTGACCGCGTTCTCCGTTCCATTCGCAATGCCAGTTGCTTATGCGCAAACTGCACCAGCAGACACCACACTGCCGGAGATCAAGGTAGAAAGTAACGATGCCATCTACAACGCGCCGACCGCGTCCACCGCCACCAAAATTAATGCGCCGCTGCGCGATATTCCGCAGACCGTGAACGTGATCACGCAAGCGGTCATGCGCGACAAGGGCGTGCGCTCGATGGAAGATGCCGTCAAATCAGTACCTGGTGTTAGTCTGGTGCACGGCGATGGCCAACGCGACCAGGTTTTTATTCGCGGCTTTAATTCACTCGGCGATCAGTTCATCGACGGTATCCGCGACGACGCGATGTACTACCGTGATATGTCGAACGTCGAACAAATAGAAGTCGTCAAAGGCCCTGCCTCTGTACTTTATGGTCGCGGCTCATCGGGCGGCATGATTAACCGCATCACGAAAAAGCCTGGCGTGGACAAGAACGAAGCCAGCCTGCAGGTAGGCAGCTGGAACCAGCGCCGCGGCGAATTTGATATCGGCCGTAGTGCCGGTGAAGGCAATGTTTCCTTCCGCATGACGGGCGCAGTTGAACGTTCCGATAGCTTCCGCGACCAGCAATTCCTGGAGCGCGAAGCCTTTGCACCATCGATGGCGATCAAGATAGATGCCGATACCAGCCTCTTGCTGCAAGCAGAATATTTACACGATAAGCGCGTCACCGATTTTGGTATTCCATCCTTAAATGGACGTCCAATCAATGTCGCGCCGAGCACTTACTATGGCTCCGGCAATGCACGTGATGCAGATACAGCAGAATCGACAACAAGCGCAATTAGCATGACATTCGACCATCGCTTTAACAGCACATGGTCTATCCGCAATGCCTTCCGTTACTATCAATACAAACTGGATCGCTACAATGTGGTTCCAGGCGCGGTAACCGCAAATGCTGCTTTCCCTTCCGGCTATCAGGTTGCACGGACACGCGGTGCAATTGCGCGTGATGAGCACGGTATTTTCAACCAGACCGAGTTAACGCAAAATGCGACCATCGCCGGTATGGCACATCAAATCCTGTACGGCGTGGAGTTTGGCGTACAGGACAGAACCCAGCTCAACCGCACCGGTACCGCTGTCGCCGTTGATGCTTTTAATCCGGTTGCACCAAATGCCAGCACAAGCAATTTAACCGTCAATCCAGCTTCATCCAATAGCGGCAGCAGTACCGTGGCCGCAGCGTATGTACAAGATTTGATTACCCTGTCCGATAAATGGAAAGCGCTGGTAGGTATCCGCTACGACTCGTTCAAACAAGAGTTGAATGTCGCCGGCAACCCTAACCGTACCGATACCGCATGGAGTCCGCGTGCGGGCCTGGTGTATCAGCCGACCAATACCCAGTCGTACTATGCATCGGTCAGCAAATCCTTCCAGCCATCGGCCGAGAACTTCAACCTGACCGCAGCCAATTCGATTTTTGCACCACAAGAAACCACCAGTAAAGAAATCGGTACCAAGATCGACTTGTTCAATGGCCGGGCAACTGCAACTGCAGCCTTGTTCAACCTAGAACGCACCAATATAACAACCACTGATCCGTTCGGTGTCACTACCGCAGTCGGTACACAACGCACCAATGGTGTCGAACTGACCTTCGCCGGAGACCTGTCTGACGGCTGGCGCATTTCATCAGGTTACGCCTACCTGGATGCAAAGATCAGCAAGTCAAGTACAGTAACGGGAGGTATACCCGTGCAAGGAAAGTTCGCTACCGTCACGCCAGAACATAGCGCCAATATCTGGTTAACCAAAACGCTGGCAGCGCATTGGACGGCAGGCGCTGGGGTAAATTATGTTGGCGCTCGTTTCGCCGATCCAACCAATACCGTTACTCTCCCCGGCTACACCACTATGGATGCAATGGTTTCCTACCGTATCAAAGGAATCGACCTGCAACTGAACGTCTACAACATCTTCGATAAAGAGTACATCGCATCCGCACACAGCAGTTTGCCTAACTCGCTGCTGCCAGGCGCGCCACGCTCGGCACAACTCACTGCACGCTACTCGTTCTGATCGTAAGCAAACTGGCGACCGGATTCTGGTCGCCAGTTCAACCGATTAAGTAGCTGTGATGTTTTAATGGATGGAACCATGACTGTCGATGCAACACCTCATACATTCCGCACACGCGATGGTAAATCGGTAGAAGTTACGTCTGTCGGCACACATGGCAAGACAGCACGCAAACGCAGCAAGCGCGCCATCTTTTTGACGTGGCTACGCAAGATACATTTGTACGTCGGCTTGTGGGGCGCGGTCCTTGGATTATTGTTTGGCGCGACCGGCCTTATACTCAATCATCGCGCCATACTTAAAATCCCCGTAGAAAAGACAGTCGTCACATCGGTGCAACTGACATTGCCGCATAGCTTTGCCAATCCGGAAGCCATGTCCTCCTGGCTGCAACAGGAATTGCACTTCACTCCTGTCGCGCCACCAGTCATCAAATCCCAACCCGCCAAAACCGTTGTATGGGCTACGCGTGAAGTAACCCAGCCTGAGCGCTGGACCATCGCATTGAATCGCCCGGGCAGCGGCATCTCGGCTGAATATTTTGTTGGCAATCACTACGTCAGACTTGATCAAATAGACGCGACTCCGATAGGTATGCTGACCCGCCTTCATATGTCGGTCGGCGTCAGTGCATTCTGGGTACTGCTGTCGGATACGATCGCCGGTAGTTTGATTTTGTTGTCGCTTACCGGTTTACTGCTGTGGACACAGTTACATACGATACGCACTGTTGCCGTAGTGACGAGTGTCGGTGCCTTGTTCACTGCACTCTGGTTTATGTGGTCGGTCTGAGTAAGCTGTTGCAAAAAAAAAGGAGAGCCGTGCTCTCCCTTTTTTTCTACTCACATTTAAACGTGCATAACATCCGGCTTCAGACGACTTTCAATTTGGCGAACTCCGGATTTCCCGGTGGGAATGCCGGTTTCAATTTATTCAGTTTCTCCAGCACGATGCTGCTGATGACCAAATTACGATGTGTCTTGGAATCTGCCGGCACCACGTACCAGGGTGCATGGTCTGCATCTGTCTCGCGTATAACTTCTTCATACTGGTTCTGATATACGTCCCAACTTTTACGCTCTTCCAGATCGGCGGGGTCAAACTTCCAGTGCTTGTTTGGATCAGCTATGCGTTCTTCCAGCCGCCGCTTTTGCTCTTCCTTGGAAATGTGCAGGAAGAATTTCAGCACCAGCGTACCGGTCTCTGCCAGCATACGTTCAAAGTCGCGGATGTGTTGATAGCGTCGCTTGCATTCCTTGTCATCTATCCAGTCATGTACACGTGTAATCAATACGTCTTCGTAGTGACTGCGATTGAAGATAGTAAATTCGCCCTGCGCCGGTACTTGCTTGTGTACGCGCCACAGGAAGTCGTGTGCTTTTTCTTCCGTGCTCGGTGCCTTGAAAGCGATACTCGCCACGCCTAAGGGATCGATCTTGCCAAATACACCGCGTACCGTACCGTCCTTGCCCGAAGTATCCATGCCTTGCAGCACGATGAGTATTTTGTGTTTGCGTTCCGCATATAAGACTTCCTGCAGCTCTGCGATCTGCAAGGCCTGCTGTTCGACCAGTAGCTTGTCCTTTTCCTTGTCGCCACTGGAGAGCGGCTTCTCACCGGCTTTTGCTTCTGTCAGCTTGAGTTTTTTATCTGCCCGGAATGTTTGCTCTGTGCTCGCCATGCTCAGCCCCTGTTAGCCTGTTCGGCACGCCATCTGGCGTGATCAACTTTGGTACAACGGTCTGCTACGACGTCCAGCCCGGCTGCGCGCGCTTTGTTGGTCGCCGCTTCATTGATGATGCCCATCTGCAGCCAGAACGCCCTGGCTTTGATTGCAATAGCCTCATCTGCAATAGGCTCCACCAATTCTGATTTGCGGAACACATCTACCAGGTCAATACGGATCTGCTGCTCCGCCAATGCGGCAGCTGCCTGCGTCAGTGTCGCGTAGCAGTGTTCACCGAGGATATGTGTGCCTGCACTCACCGGATTGACCGGAATGATGCGGTAACCATGTTTCTGTAAATATTCTGCAACGTAATGGCTGGGGCGATCCGGCTTCGGTGAGATACCCACCACCGCGATGACGCGTGATTCGGCGAGAATTTTGTCGGCTATCTGGAGATCATTATTCATAGATTCTTTTTCCAAAAACAAAAAGGGCAGCCTGAGCTGCCCTTTATTGTATGCGGGATTTGCCGATTAGCGTTTTTGACGCAATCTTTGAATCGCCGCCAACTGTGCAATTGCGCTGGCCAATTCGGCCTGTGCTTGTGCGTAGTCGATTTTCGATTCTTTATTGACCAGTGCTTCTTCGGCCAATTGTTTAGCTTCCGCTGCCTTAGCTTCATCCAGGTCGCCACCACGGATCGCGGTGTCAGCCAAAACCGTAACTACATGCGGTTGTACTTCCAGGATACCGCCTGCAACGAAGACAAATTCATCTTCAGCCTGGCCTGTAACCTTGATGCGTACCGCACCTGGTCGGATGCGTGTAATCAAAGGCGTATGTCCCGGCAAAATCCCGAGCTCGCCCGATTCACCCGGCAGCGCGACAAATTCTGCCTCGCCGGAGAAGATTTCTTCTTCGGCTGAGACCACGTCTACGCGCATTGTATGTGCCATGTTAGAACCTTATTCATTCGTTCAAAGATCGATACAGGATCGATACGAACTTGCAGCTAACACACCACTGTTACGCGGCGTGTCAGCTGCTCAACGATTAGTTGAGTTTTTTCGCTTTTTCGATTGCTTCTTCGATGGTACCTACCATGTAGAACGCTTGTTCTGGCAGGTGATCGAGTTCGCCCGATGCGATCATTTTGAAGCCCTTGATCGTATCTTTCAGCGAAACGTATTTACCAGGTGCACCGGTAAAGACTTCAGCAACGTGGAATGGCTGCGACAGGAAACGTTGCATCTTACGAGCACGTGCGACCAGCAGTTTGTCTTCTGGTGCCAGTTCGTCCATACCCAGAATCGCGATAATGTCGCGCAATTCTTTGTAGCGTTGCAGAGTACCTTGAACAGCGCGTGCTGTTTCGTAGTGATCTTGACCAACGACCAGTGGATCCAATTGACGCGATGTCGAATCGAGTGGATCAACCGCTGGGTAGATACCGAGCGAAGCGATGTCACGCGACAGAACGACGGTGGAATCCAAGTGAGCAAAGGTGGTTGCAGGCGATGGATCGGTCAAGTCATCCGCTGGAACGTAGACGGCCTGAATCGATGTGATCGAACCAACTTTGGTCGATGTAATACGCTCTTGCAGACGGCCCATTTCTTCAGCCAGTGTAGGTTGATAACCCACAGCGGAAGGCATACGACCCAGCAACGCGGAAACTTCGGTACCAGCCAGTGTGAAACGATAGATGTTATCGACGAAGAACAACACGTCTTTACCTTCGTCACGGAATGCTTCAGCCATGGTCAGACCGGTCAACGCAACGCGCAGACGGTTACCTGGTGGTTCATTCATCTGACCGTAGACCATCGCTACTTTCGAGTTGGCTGGGTTTTCCAGGTCAACTACTTTCGCGTCAGCCATCTCGTGGTAGAAGTCATTACCTTCACGAGTACGTTCACCAACACCAGCAAACACGGACAAGCCGCTGTGTGCTTTAGCGATGTTGTTAATCAGTTCCATCATGTTCACGGTTTTACCAACACCCGCACCACCGAACAGACCGACTTTACCGCCTTTTGCGAACGGGCAAACCAAGTCAATAACCTTGATACCTGTTTCGAGCAAATCTTGCGATGGCGACAGTTCGTCGTACGCAGGCGCTTTACGGTGAATCGATGCTGTGCGCTCATGGCTCACAGGACCGCATTCGTCGATAGGGTTACCCAACACGTCCATAATACGACCCAGTGTGGCCGTACCGACTGGTACTGTGATTGGATTGCCGGTGTTTTGGATGATCATGCCGCGACGCAAACCGTCGGATGTACCGAGCGCAATGGTACGAACAATACCGTCACCCAACTGTTGCTGAACTTCCAGCGTCAGTTCGGAACCTGCCATCTTCAAGGCATCGTAAATCTTAGGCATCGCATTGCGGGGAAATTCAACGTCCACCACCGCGCCGATACACTGAACGATTTTGCCATCAGCCATTTTCGTTCCTTCAATATAAAAATTTAAAATCTGGTTGTTGAGGACAGCGCATTACTACGCTGTCCAGCAATCGAATTAAACCGCAGCCGCACCGGCGACGATCTCGGAAAGTTCTTTCGTAATCGCTGCTTGACGCGTCTTGTTATAGACCAGCTTCAATTCGCTAATCACGCTACCGGCGTTGTCGCTTGCCGATTTCATCGCGACCATACGTGCCGATTGCTCGGACGCGAGGTTTTCTGCAACAGCCTGGAAAATCAGCGCTTCAACGTAACGCACCAATAATTCATCGATCACGGTTTGTGCATCAGGTTCGTAGATGTAATCCCATGCCAGCGAATCTTCATCTGCCTTCAGCTTTTCAGTCGCCAATGGCAGCAATTGCTCCATCATTGGCTCCTGTTTCATCGTGTTGATAAATTTGGTGTAGACGATATAAACAGCGTCCAGCTTGCCGTCCTGATATGCATCCAGCATCACCTTGACCGGACCAATCAACTTGTCCAGATGCGGGGTGTCACCGATTTGCACCGCATGCGACACGACACGCGCGCCGATACGATTCAGGAAGCCCAAACCTTTGTTACCGATTGCAACTGCTTCGACTTTCTTGCCTTCTGCTTCCAATTCGCGCAGCTTGGTCGTCACAACACGCAAGGAGTTTGTGTTCATACCGCCGCACAAACCCTTGTCAGTCGTTACGATGATGAAACCGACCGTCTTCGACGCATCCGACTTCACCAGAAACGGATGCGTATATTCCGGATTGGCTTGCGACAGATTCGCAGCGATATTGCGAATCTTGTCGCTGTAAGGACGTGCCGCGTGCATCCGGTCTTGCGCCTTGCGCATTTTGGATGCAGCGACCATTTCCATCGCCTTGGTGATCTTCT
>JBEBUE010000030.1:0-12862 GCA_040393485.1 Herminiimonas sp. | reverse complement strand
GCGCGCAGGGCTTTTCCGAACGCGAAGTGCTGGTCGTTGACCGCAGCTTCAAGTGGGGCGAGTTACTCGCTGCCAACCAGTCGCAATCGCTATTCGGCGACAAGAAATTAATAGAACTGCGCATTCCGACCGGCAAACCCGGCAAGGATGGCGGCAAGGCCTTACAGGATTACGCAGCTTCCTTAAGCCCCGACAATGTGACGCTAATTACGCTACCCAAGCTCGACTGGGCTACGCAAAAAGCGGCCTGGGTGGGCAGCCTGCAGCAGTCTGCTGTGTATATCGACATTCCACTGGTAGAGCGTGCGCAGTTGCCAGCGTGGCTCGGTGTCAGGTTGGCGGCGCAGCGCCAGAGCGCGAATCGCGAATGCCTGGATTTTATCGCTGACCGGGTTGAAGGCAACCTGCTGGCGGCGCACCAGGAAATCCAGAAACTGGCACTGCTCTACCCGGAAGGTCCATTGAGTTTCGAACAAATCCACGATGCCGTCTTAAACGTGGCACGTTACGATGTCTTCAAACTGAATGAAGCGATGCTGAGCGGTGATACCACCCGCTTGGTGCGCATGCTGGAAGGCTTGAAAGGCGAAGGCGAAGCCTTGCCGCTGGTACTGTGGGCGGTTGCCGAAGAAGTCCGTACTTTATTGAAGCTGAAATCCGGCGTAGCGCAAGGTCGTCCGCTGGGTCAGTTGACGAAAGAATATCGCATCTGGGGACCGCGCGAGCGGCTGATAGAACCGGCTTTGCGCCGCCTCAAATTATCGACGCTGGAAAGCGCGCTGCAAGAAGCGGCACAAATCGATAAGATGGTGAAAGGTTTACGGGCGAAACAGTTTTCAGGCGACGCCTGGGATGCCATGTTGCAACTGGGATTGAAAATCGCACGCGGCTAGTTTGCAGCTGTCACAACTTGCAATTGCGGGAAATGCCCGGCATATGCTTATTCAGGCCTTAAGTATTATCAGTTAATCATTCATCAATCGTCACACCAACCATTCCTTAGCAAAATGGATATCAAGCAATACATGAAAGAAGTCGGTCAACGTGCACGCAAGGCGTCGCGCGCGATGGCCAAGGCGGACACAGCGGCCAAGAATCAGGCCCTGCTATTCATCGCCACCGCAATCCGGCGCGAGGCAGATGCCTTGCGCGCTGCCAACCAGCTCGATCTGGAAGCTGCGCGTGCGAGCGGACTGGCACCGGCACTGCTTGATCGCCTGACCTTGTCTGACAAGGCGATTGCCACGATGGCAGAAGGTCTGGAGCAAATTGTTGCCCTGCCCGATCCTATCGGTGAAATCTCGAACATGAAATATCGCCCGACCGGAATTCAGGTCGGCCAGATGCGCGTACCGCTAGGCGTGATCGGCATCATTTACGAAGCACGCCCTAACGTCACGGTTGACGCTGCGGGCTTGTGCATCAAGAGCGGCAACGCCACCATCTTGCGGGGCGGCTCGGAAGCCATCCATTGCAACCAGGCACTTGCCAAACTCGTCAACGAAGGATTGGCAGCAGCGGGCTTGCCAGCCGATGCCGTACAAATCGTCGAAACGACCGACCGCGCCGCAGTCGGTGAGCTGATCACCATGCCGCAGTATGTCGATGTCATCGTGCCACGAGGCGGTAAAGGATTGATCGAGCGCCTGATGCGCGAATCCACCGTGCCGATGATCAAGCATCTGGACGGTATTTGCCACGTCTATATCGACGACAAGGCCGACCTGAAAAAGGCACTGGATATTTGCTTCAATGCGAAGTGCCATCGCTACGGCACCTGCAACACCATGGAAACCCTGTTGGTCGCACGTAGCGTCGCAGCAGCCGTATTGCCAGAACTTGCCAAGCTATACGCAACGAAAGAAGTCGAGCTGCGTGGCGACGATGAAGCACGCACCATCCTGCAAGGCTATCCGCACCTGGCTACTGCCACCGAGGAAGACTGGAGCACTGAATACCTGGCTGCGATCCTGTCGGTCAAAATCGTCGGCGATATGGATGAAGCAATCGACCATATCAATACTTACTCATCGCAGCACACAGACGCCATCGTGACTGAAGATTACACACGTGCGATGCGCTTCCTGCGTGAAGTGGATTCGGCATCGGTGATGATCAATGCATCAACCCGCTTTGCTGACGGCTTTGAATATGGCCTGGGTGCCGAGATTGGTATCTCAAATGACAAACTGCATGCACGTGGACCGGTCGGATTAGATGGATTGACATCGCTGAAGTATGTCGTCTTTGGGCACGGGGAAGTACGTGCTTAATGCCGTGCAAAGGAGTGTTGCCTTGCAAGGCAACACCGTTCCGCAGGCGCAGGGCGTTGCCCTGCGAAATCCCTGCTACACCAAGGGGAAGTACGTGCTTAATGCTGTGCAAAGTACACATTTGATGTCGTACCCACCGCACCTACCGCACCTACACTAGGCAGGAAAACCATATGCTCTGGATTAAATCGCTGCACATCGTGTTCGTCATCTCCTGGTTCGCCGGCCTGTTTTACCTGCCGCGCATCTTCGTGAACCTGGCAATGGAAACCGATGCGACCGCGACCACGCGCCTGCTATTGATGGCACGCAAGCTGTATCGCTTCACCACCATCCTGGCGGTGCCAGCGGTACTGTTTGGCGCCGGCCTGTTGTTTTACGGCTTTGGCCAGGGGCCTGGCAATGGCTGGCTGCATGCCAAGGTTGTGCTGGTGATTCTGGTCATCGGCTACCAGCACGCGTGCAACTCACTGCTGAAAAAATTTGAGCATGGCGTCAACAAGCGCAGTCACACCTGGTTTCGTTACTTCAACGAAGTGCCTATCGTCCTGCTGCTCGCCATCGTGATCCTGGTCGTGGTCAAACCGTTTTAATTTACCTGGAGCCTGCATGGCCAAGATCTGTGAATACTATTTTGCACCGCAGTCACCATGGGCCTATCTCGGCCATGCGCGCCTGATTGCATTAGCAAAACAATACGACGTGCAAATCGATATGAAGCCTATCGATCTGCCCAAGTTGTTCAGCGTATCCGGTGGTCTGCCACTGGCGAAGCGGCCGCCGCAACGTCAGGCTTACCGTCTGGTTGAACTGAAGCGCTGGAGTGCACACCTGGGCTTGCCCCTGAATTTGCAACCCAAGTTTTCGCCAGCATCAGGTGATGCAGCATCCAAACTGATCATCGCCACCAAGTTTGCACACGGCACGGATGCCGCGATGCAACTGACCGGCGCCATCATGCATGCATTCTGGGCTGACGATAAAAACATCATGGATAGCGATACGCTGGCAGGACTTGCCAACGATGCCGGCTATGATGGTGCAGCACTGGTGAAAGCATCTGAAACCACCAGCGTACAGAATGAATACGATCAGTTCACCAACGATGCAATGGCGGCCAGCGTATTCGGCGCACCATGGTACGTCGTCGATGGTGAAGCGTTCTGGGGTCAGGACCGACTGGACTTCGTCGAACGCGCGTTCCAGAAGTAATCGCAATACAGTAGTAAAAAGGTAGTAGTAAAAAGTAATAGATAAAGTAGTAAACAGCTACGCGCGGCGCATCAGGATGATGTGGTCGCGCGTTTATTTTCACAACGGATAAAGGGTTCCCCATATGTCGTCATCTCATTCTTATTTTTGCCCATGCCCGCGCGGCCTGGAAATCGCCCTCGCAGAAGAGCTCAACGAAATCGCACAACTCGATAAAACCCTGAAGGTCCATACCCAGGTACCGGGCGGTGTGCATTGTTCCGGCAGCCTGCAGGATGCCTATCGTATCAACCTGCATTCACGCATCGCGTCACGTGTCCTAATGCGTATGGCGCACGCCAGCTACACTACCGAGAACGATATTTACGACTTGACGTTGGCACAGCCGTGGGAAGACTGGTTCGAAGTCGACCACACTATCCGTATCGATGTCACCGCGATCAAATCGCCATTGCGCAGCCTGGAATTCACTACGCTGAAAATCAAGGATGCCATCTGCGACCGCTTCCGCGACATCTACAATCGCCGTCCATCCGTCGATACCAAGATGCCGGACATGCGCATCGTCGGCTTTCTCGACGCACGCACTTTTACGCTCTACCTGGACACGTCTGGCGAAGCCCTCTTCAAACGCGGCTGGCGCATGGAAACCGGCGATGCGCCACTGCGCGAAAACCTCGCTGCAGGCTTGTTGCGCACTTCAGGCTGGAAACCGGGCATGACATTGTTTGATCCGATGTGCGGCTCCGGCACCATCCTGGCGGAAGCAGCGCAAATGCTGGCAGGTATACCGCCTGGCTTGCATCGCGATTTCGCTTTTGAAAAATTCGCCGGTTTCAGCAAGGCTGAATGGGCTGCGATCAAAGCCAGCGTCAAACCGAATCCATTGCCAACTGAACCGACCATCTTTGGCAGCGACATTTCCGGCGACATGGTCTCCATGACACGCAACAACCTGAACAAAGCCGGCATCCGCTTCGAGGTCCCACTCAAACAAATCGAAGCACAGGAAGTCAAAGCGCCCAGCGAAACCCCAGGCATCCTGCTGACCAACCCACCCTACGGAGAGCGTATCGGTGTGCGTGGTGACAGCACGATGGAAGCGGATGACATGGCCAAGGAATTCTTCAGCGCATTCGGCACGACGCTCAAGCAACGTTTCGCTGGCTGGAAAGTATTCCTCTTCACCGCCGACCTCGGCTTGCCGAAACTGCTGCGCCTGAAAGAAGCGCGTAAAACGCCGTTCTTCAATGGCGCACTGGAATGCCGTTTATTCCGTTTCGATATGGTGGCAGGCTTCAACCGCCGCGAACAGGCCATACCCAAGACTGATTCCAAACAGTAAAACTGATGAAGTCTCCTGACAGTATGCTGTCAGGAGCATCCGCGCATGATGCCTGCAGCCATTTGGCTATTTCATGCGAGGACATCATGCAAACAAAAATAAACTGGTTCGAAATTCCCTCCAACGACTTTGCGCGCGCCACACGCTTTTACGAAGCATTGTTTGACACCACACTGCGGATAGAAGGCGCAACCGTCGACCTGATGCAGATGGCCATCTTCACGGATCCTGCCGGGATCACTTGTGGCTGTATCACGCACAGCGAACACCACAAACCCAGCAGCAGCGGCACCATGATTTACCTGGATGCGGGCGCTTCTATCGATGCCGTCATACAACGTATCGCGCCAGCGGGTGGCAAGGTATATGTATCCAAGACCCAGCTACCGGACGACATAGGCTATATGGCACACTTCGTCGACACCGAAGGGAATCTGATCGGACTGCACGCCATGCACTAGGTCTAGCTACCAGGCCGAACGACCACTGGACGCTGACGTACCCATTTGTCAAAATGGAGCGCCAGCCGTTCCGGGCCACAACCTTATTGCCTTCGGAACCCTCCTATGCCGCAGCCTTATCTGATAAGCGAAAAATTCCATGCGCCGCGCTGAACGCCTATTCCAGATCGCACAGTATTTGCGTGGCCGCAGGCTGACCACCGCCTTGCAATTATCGGAATGGCTGTACGTCTCCGAACGGACGATATACCGCGATATCCGCGACCTGTCATTGTCTGGCGTACCGATTGAAGGCGAAGCCGGTGTAGGCTACCGCGTCAAGGCCGGTTTCGATTTGCAGCCGTTAATGTTTTCCAGCGACGAGATCGAGGCACTGGTTGCAGGAATGCGCATGGTACAAGCCTGGGGCGGTCCGCAACTGGCAGCGTCCGGGGCGGCGGCACTGGCCAAAATCACGCTCGCCCTGCCTCGCGAGAAGCGTGACTTCGTGGAAGCCACGCCGCTCTTTGCGCCGGACTTTCATATCGAAGCCAGTCACGGCGAACGATTGGAAAATATACGCCAGGCCATCGGCAAACAAAACAAACTCTTGCTCAATTACATCGATGCCAAACAGCAAGCCAGTTGCCGCACCATCTGGCCGCTGGCATTGTATTTCTGGGGCAATACCTGGTCTATCGCCGCCTGGTGTGAAACCCGTAGCGATTTCCGTTCCTTCCGGCTGGATCGTGTGCAGGCTCTGGCCGACGGCGGCTCCTACACTGGTGTCAGCGGCCGTCGACTGGCAGACTTTGTACGCGCGATGAAACGTCAAACGGACTGCAACTAAAACCGTCCTCGTCACTGTTCCAGTCCCCCGATCCAGCGAATTTTCTGTCGTTTACAGGTATCGTCAGCGCGCTCGCCTTGATTGGGCTATGCTTTTCCTTTTGCCACGCAGGAGCATGCCATGTCGAACAACGCCACCTTGCAATTAAAGGACGCCAGCCTATTGCGTAATCAAGCCTATATCAACGGCACATGGCTGACGACAAAAGCAAGTTTCAGCGTTAATAATCCAGCTGATGGCAGCCTTATTACACAAGTACCAAATATGGGGGCAGCGGAAGCCGAACAGGCGATACAGCTTGCCCACGCAGCCTTCCCTGCCTGGGCTGCCAAAACGGCCAAGGAACGCGCAAACATCATGCGCACCTGGTTTGATCTCATCATCGCAAACGCGGACGACCTGGCAGCGCTCATGACAGCGGAGCAAGGCAAGCCACTGATCGAATCACGTGGCGAAGTTATTTACGGTGCCAGCTTCATCGAATGGTTTGCCGAAGAAGCCAAACGCGTCAGCGGCGATGTGATGGCATCAACCTGGAGCGACAAACGTACAGTCACGCTCAAGCAACCAATAGGTGTGTGTGCATCGATCACACCGTGGAACTTCCCGATTGCCATGATTACGCGCAAGGTCGCTCCGGCCATCGCGGCAGGCTGCACCATCGTCATCAAACCCGCGGAGCAAACCCCATTGTCGGCGTTGGCCATCGCAGAACTGGCGCACAGGGCCGGCATCCCGGCTGGCGTTGTAAACGTGGTGACGGCAGATGCAGAACAGTCTATCGCGATCGGCAAAGTACTCTGCTCCAGCCCTATCGTGCGCCATGTGTCATTCACAGGCTCGACCCCAGTCGGTCGTATCCTGATGGAACAGTGCGCACCGACTGTAAAAAAAATAGGACTGGAACTCGGCGGCCACGCGCCCTTCATCGTCTTTGATGATGCTGACCTGGATGCCGCCGTGGTCGGTGCCTTGCAATCGAAGTATCGGAATGCAGGGCAAACCTGCGTCTGCACCAATCGCTTCTATGTCCATGAATCGATCTACGACGCCTTCGTGCAAAAACTGGGAGAAGGCGCGGCAAAGATTAAGGTCGGTAACGGCTTCGAACAAGGTGTGCTGCAAGGGCCACTGATCGATGCACAAGCTGTGAAGAAAGTGCAGCAACATGTGAGCGATGCAGTGAGCAAGGGTGCACAGATCGTGACAGGTGGAAAACAGCATGCGCTGGGTGGCTACTTCTATGAACCGACCGTATTGTCGAATATCAGCCCGGACATGCTGATCATGCACGAAGAAACCTTCGGCCCGGTAGCCGCTGTCATCAAATTCAAAACCGAAGATGAAGCAATCGCAGCTGCCAACGATACCGACTTCGGCCTGGCCAGCTATTTCTATTCACGCGATATCGGCCGTGTATGGCGTGTTGCGGAAAAACTTGAGTACGGCATGGTCGGCATCAATACCGGTTTAATCTCGAATGAAGTCGCGCCCTTTGGTGGCGTCAAGCAATCTGGCCTGGGCCGTGAAGGTTCGAAGTACGGCATAGATGAGTATCTGGAAATCAAGTACCTGTGCATGGGCGGGATTTAATTCCACACCCCCGCACTGTCGCATTACGTCGGTCACAGGCAAAGTTCATACAATAAAGAGTCATACCGATGTCAGACACGAAAGAAGCAAACACGCTGCCACTAAGCACTGCAGCGGTAGTCATCAATAGCAGCGCGCTGGCCATCATGCTGGCGGCACTCTCCATGCTCGGGCCGTTTTCGATCGATACCTATTTACCGGCATTCCCGAACATCCAGGCCTCGCTCGGCGCAAGTGCACTCGAGGTACAGCAGACGCTGACCGCCTATCTGTTTTCCTTTGCCGTCATGATCCTGTGGCATGGCGCGCTATCCGATGCCTTCGGACGCCGCAACATCATCTTGGTTTCGCTCGCTGTGTTTGCCGTCGCGACGCTGGCCTGCGCGGCCGTGCATAGCATTGAATACCTATGGGTGTTCCGCATGCTGCAAGGAATCTCAGCCGGTGCAGGTGTGGTGATCGGACGTGCCATCATTCGTGACCTTTACGCTGGGTCCGCGGCCGAACGTTTGTTATCGCTGGTGACCATGATCTTTTCAATCGCTCCGGCTATCGCACCGATACTCGGCGGCTGGATAGTCAAACACAGCGACTGGCGTACCATTTTCCTCGCGCTCTTTGCTTATGCAGTGCTGTTGCTGATTTATTGTTACAAGCGTCTACCGGAATCACTACCACCGGAGAAACGCCAGCCGTTCAATCCGCACTTCCTGTATCACAGCTATAAGCGCGTATTCCGCTCGCCCCTGTTTCACTTAAAGGCAGGCGCGGTGGCATTTAATTTTGCCGGCATGTTCCTGTATGTCGCAGCAGCTCCGGTATTCCTGGTCGAGCATCTCGGTCTCGGGCCGGATCAATTCGGCTGGCAATTCGTACCTACCGTAGCGGGGATTTTCTGTGGCGCACTGGCGGCGAATCGGCTGGCGGGCAATATCCCGATTTCACGCCAGGTCCTGATCGGCTTCGGCTTCCTGCTGGGCGCGACTATCTTCAATGTGACTTACCATGCGCTGTTCCCGCCTGCATTACCCTGGTCGGTCGCACCTTTGTTTTTCTATACCTTCGGCATGTCTATGGTGGCGCCCGGTGCCACGCTACTGGTACTGGATCTGTTCCCGAATATCCGCGGCATCGTCGCTTCGTGCCAATCATTTGTACTGACAATACTTGGCGCTTTGGTCGCAGGTGTCATTGCGCCGGCACTCTCGCATACACCTGTCGCGCTCGCTGCAGGTCAAATGATATTCACGCTGATCGCACTCAGCCTGTGGTTGGGAGGTCGTACTTATAGACGCTTCCTTGATGCCAGGCAGGAACCGAATGCATGGGAAACCGTGGAGTAATACCGGATCGGACTAAACCGCAACTGCGCGGTTCTTGCCCTGCTTCTTCGCGGCGTACATGGCGCCGTCTGCCAGCGTAATCAATTGCTCCGGCGTCGTGTGATCTTCTGGCCAATGCATGGCGATACCTATACTGGCCGAGATCGACACCGTAGCGGCAGATAGTGCAAACGGCTCCTGCAAGGTCTGCAGTATCTTATCGGCGACATCCATCGCATCGTGATCGCCATTCAGCATTTCCAGTACCACGACGAATTCATCACCCGCCAGGCGCGCCACGGTATCGGTGGTCCGCACGGCAGCTAACATGCGTTGCGCAATGGTACGCAGTAACTCATCCCCCGCTTCGTGGCCATAACCGTCATTCACACCCTTGAAACCATCGAGATCCAGGAATAAGACTGCAAGCGGTTTGCCCAGACGCGCAGCACGGGCAATCGACTCCGGCAGCTTTTGTATCAAGGCACGCCGGTTCGGTAAATCCGTTAACGGATCTTTTAATGCCATTCCCATCAGCGATGCCTGCAGCAACTTCCGTTCCGTAATGTCGTGCAGGAAGGCGATGAAAAGGTAGCCATTGCGACGCTCGACACAGGCGACCGCCAGCTCTATCGGAAACTCAACACCGTCCCGACGCAAGGCCGTGATCTCAACGCGGCGATTGATGATGTTGCTCTGACCGGTTTCAAGGAAGTGTCGGAAATCCTTGGTATACCCCTCACGCATTGCCGGTGGCACAACCAGTTCAACCAGCGACTGCCCGACTGCTTCATTACGCGTCCAGCCGAGCAGGTGTTCGGCCTGCTCGTTCCAGTCCACTATGACGCCATCCTGATCCATGGCGATGAAGGCATCATTGGCATTTTGCAGGATGGCGCGCAATTCCTCTTCGCCCTCCTGCAAGCGCTCCTGTATCAGCAGTTGTTGTTGCAATGCCTGTTCCAGCGCTTCAGCCTTTTGTTCAATCTCACGCGTGCGTTCCTGCACCAGGTTTTCCAGGTTTTCATTCAAGACACGTAGCTTGGCGACATGCAGTTGTTCACGCCTGACCATATCCGCCAGCGTGACCGAGAGTAGGTGCACCTCGTGGTAACTGTCGAGCACCGGGATCTCTTCATCCACACCTTCTTTGCGATGCGTGATCGCAGCGCTCAGCGCATCCAACGGCTTGGCCAGCTGGCGCGCCAGCACTACCGCAATAAATGCCAGCACCAAACCCAAAATCCCGCCGACCCACAGGATCTGATGCTGCAGATCGCGGAAGGTAGCCAATGCAATTTCTTCCGGCTGCCGAATCAGGATGGACCACTTCAACGAAGGATACGGTGCGTTGATACCCGTCTGTGCATAACCGGTCAGATAGCGTCGTCCGTCCGGCCACTTCTCGGCCACTGCACCGGTATTGCCGGTACGCGCCAGATCCAGGCTGGCTACCTTGATCGTAGTTTCTTCCAGATAATCGGGCCCCAGCATCACCATGCCATCGCTACGCACCATGATCACCTCGACCTGATACTGCCGGTCTGTCGGTACCAGTAAACTATCCACAATGCTGCGTGCCCAGTTCCAGCTCAAATGCACACCCAGCACACCGCGATAACTGCCATCAGCACGACTAATCGGCAACGCCACATCAACAAAACGCCAGCGCTCGTCGGCTTCCGGCAGCTTGGTTTCTAGCAATACCGCAGGATGGTAATCACCGGTAAATAGTTGTTTCTCGCCACCCTGGAACCAGGGACGCTGACTGACATCGACTCCTTCCAGCAAGCCGCCAACAGCCGAAAACACAATGCCACGCTGATCGGTTAAACCGATCCACGCATAATCAGGGAAGTTTTTTTGGATATTATCGAAAACCCGGCGTATCTCAGCCTCATTATCAGAATTACGTATGGATGGCAGGGCAGCCACGACTTGCGTCTGGTCGACGACATGTTCCATGCCGCGATCCAGCGAATCGCGCATCTGCCATGAAAGCTGCTCCAGGCGCTCCTTTGCTTGGTACTTGGCGTACGTCGCGGCAAAGTGATCGATCAGCACCAGTAAAGCCAGCATGGTAACGACCACCGTCACGCACACCCCTATCGTCACTAGCGTGGCAAGTCGTAAGCGCTTCGGCGTTTTTGGTCGCATTCAAGGTCCCGTGGGTATGGCTTTTATAGCGTGCATTTCTTAGACGCACCGGTGCTTTAATAGTTTTATCGGAACATCCGTTTCAGGAGGCTTCCAATCAGCACACACATTCCGTGACGCTTCCACCGCACTGTAACCGCAGTTGAATGAGGAAAAAAGAGCAATCGCATGAAATAGCGATGAAAAACAAGATTAGTGCAAATCCCGCAACACGGCCATCAGCGCTTCCGGCGCCAAGGGCTTATGTAATATCTGCAAATTTGCATGATTGATGCGGTTAATGCTGTCGACCGAAGTATCACCTGTAATCAGCAATGCCGGTATCGGATAAGCGCTGGCTTGCCGCAGCGCCTGTACGACGTCTATGCCAGTGATACTCTCTGCCAGCCGGAAGTCACTCAAGATCAAATCCAACGGTGTCTGTCTATTTTCAGCCTGGTATGACCGCAACGCTTGCACCGCACTATCGAGCGAGTTGGCTGTCACGACCTTATGCCCCCAGGACGTCAACAGTAGCTGCATGCTATCCAGCACGCTGGCATCATCATCCACCACCAATATTGTTTTTGCTGCGCCCGTAGCTGTCGGTGGTTGTGCCAGCGGCGGTGACACCAGCGGCACCCGATGTGCGACCGGCAACCACACCGAAAAAACCGAGCCTTTGCCCAAAACCGAGCGCAAACCTATACGCAGCTTCAGCAAATCCGCCGTACGCTTGACGATAGCCAATCCCAGGCCTAGCCCGTGCTCACGGCGCCGTGCAGCGTTCCCGATCTGGTAAAACTCACTGAAAATCAATTGTGACTGTTCAGCCGCAATCCCGATGCCGGAATCCAATACCTGTACTTCAACAAAATCACCACGCCGCCGCACCCCGAGCAAGACTTTCCCCTGCTCGGTATACCGAATCGCGTTAGATACAAAATTCGCAATGATGCTATGCAGCAAAGCGCGGTCTGTCTGTACCATCACCGCACTCGGCATCACGATGAAGCGCAGTTTGTGCTCGGATGCCACCGCCGCGAATTGCTGGTCTATCGTCTCCATCAATTCCTGCAGGTTAAATACCTCGCGTTTCACCTGGACGGCTCCCGCATCCAGCTTGGAGATATCCAGCAATGCATCGAGCAATTGCACCAGGCCTTTCAACGCTGCTTGCAGCTTGGCAGCAATATTGCCTGCTTCTTCACTACGTATGGATGGTGCACGACAAAGTGCGCGCAAAGTCGCGATATACAAACCCAACGCGTGCGTCGGCTGGCGCAAATCATGACTGGCCGCGGCCAGGAATTGGGATTTGGAGCGGCTGGCGGATTCCGCACGCTCTTTCTCCTGTTGCAATTGCGCGATCAGTTGCATATTCTCGAAACGCAGCGCCATCGCTTCACGCAATGTGCGGTACACGTTACGGCAATAAACGAGGTTAACCGCCAACAAAAACAGCGATAGCAGAGCCAGAACCGAAAACAATGACCCGCCATACAGAAAAGAGCGCAGCGCAAATGGCAACACGGTCGATAAGGCAAAGGCGTAATACGCCGGTGGAAAAGACGATTGCGAGGCGACCGATCCACCTGTCATACCGGCCAGCAATATACAAATGAATACGGTCACAACCGTGTTCTCGGGTGCAAAGAAAATAATGCTGATAGAACCCCAAAGGCAACCGG
>JBEBUE010000029.1:0-13405 GCA_040393485.1 Herminiimonas sp. | reverse complement strand
GCGCCAGGCTTCCCGCATTTGCAAGGTCTGGATGAAATGGCCAAGGGCCACATGATTGCCGATGCAGTAACCATCATCGGCACACAAGATATTGTGTTTGGTGAGATTGACCGCTAATCGCGGCTCAATATTTGAGGCATAGACATGCTGTTATCAGAGCAAACGTATAAAAGAATCGACCGCGAGGTCGCCAAATTCCCGCCGGATCAAAAGCAGTCCGCCGTTATGGCCGCGCTGCAGATCGCGCAGGACGAAACCCGCTGGTTGCCGCCTGAAGTGATGCAAGATATTGCCGATTACCTCGGCATGCCTGCGATTGCGGTGCAGGAAGTGGCGACTTTCTACAACATGTACAACACCAAGCCAGTCGGTAAGCACAAGATTTCGGTGTGTACCAATTTGCCGTGCCAATTGTCGGGCGGTGAGAAGGCTGCGCATTACCTGAAGCAAAAGCTTGGTATCGATTATCGCGAAACCACGGATGACGACCTGTTCACCTTGGTAGAAGGCGAATGCATGGGCGCTTGTGGTGACGCACCTGTCATGCTGGTCAATAACAAACGTATGTGCAGCTTTATGTCGAACGACAAAATCGACGCTCTGGTAGAGGAATTGAAGAAATGACCAGTCTGCATAATCGTCACATCAAGCCATTGATTTTTGCTGGACTGACCGGTGATAACTGGGGTCTGGAAGAGTATGTCAAGCGTGGTGGCTACGAATCCCTGAAGCGTATCCTGAAAGAAGGTATGACGCCTGATCAGGTCATCGCTGAAGTCAAGGCTTCGACGCTGCGCGGTCGCGGCGGCGCAGGTTTCCCTAGCGGTTTGAAGTGGAGCTTCATGCCAAAGAATTACGCTGGCCAAAAATACTTGGTGTGTAATTCCGATGAAGGCGAACCAGGTACATTCAAGGATCGCGACATTCTTCGTTACAACCCGCACTCCGTCATCGAAGGTATGACCATTGCAGCGTATGCGATGGGTGTCAGCGTTGGCTACAACTACATCCACGGCGAAATTTTCGCTGAATACGATCGTTTTGAAGAAGCGCTGGAACAAGCACGTGCAGCCGGCTTCCTCGGCGACAACATCCTGGGTTCGACACACAGCTTCCAGCTGCATGCATTCCATGGTTTTGGCGCGTATATCTGTGGTGAAGAAACAGCATTGCTGGAATCGCTGGAAGGCAAAAAAGGCCAGCCACGCTTCAAGCCGCCTTTCCCTGCCAGCTACGGTTTGTACGGCAAGCCAACCACGATCAACAACACTGAAACATTTGCTGCAGTACCGTTCATCTTCCAGGTGGGCGCTGAAGCATATGCAGCACTGGGCAAGCCTAACAACGGCGGCACCAAGATTTTCTCGGTGTCCGGCGATGTCGAGAAACCAGGTAACTACGAAATCCCATTAGGTACACCATTTGCTGAATTGCTGAAGCTCGCCGGTGGCGTGCGCGGCGGTAAAAAGCTCAAGGCTGTCATTCCAGGTGGTTCGTCGGTGCCGGTAGTGAAGGGCGACCTGATGATGGCTACCGATATGGATTATGATTCGGTCGCCAAAGCCGGTTCGATGCTGGGTTCCGGTGCTGTTATCGTCATGGATGAAACACGTTGCATGGTCAAAGCACTGTTGCGACTGTCTTACTTCTATTTTGAAGAATCCTGCGGTCAGTGCACACCTTGCCGCGAAGGTACTGGTTGGTTGTATCGCATGGTGCATCGTATCGAGAACGGTCAAGGCCGTCCGGAAGATATCGATATGCTGAATTCGGTCGCCGACAATATTCAGGGTCGTACCATCTGCGCACTTGGTGATGCAGCTGCGATGCCTGTACGCGCAATGATTCAGCAGTTCCGTGAAGAATTTGTATATCACATTGAGCATAAACACTGCTTGGTGCCCGCTTACATTTAGCCGATCACTTCGTTTAGCTGCACAAACCTAGTGAGAACACTGAAGTTAACAAAAGCAAAGCCATGGTTGAAATCGAAATAGACGGTAAAAAAGTCGAAGTGAAAGAAGGCAGCATGGTGATGGACGCTGCCAATAAGCTTGGTACTTACATCCCACACTTTTGCTACCACAAAAAATTATCCATTGCGGCGAACTGCCGTATGTGCCTGGTCGAGGTTGAAAAAGCACCTAAGCCATTGCCAGCCTGTGCGACCCCAGTTGCGCAAGGCATGATCGTCCGCTCCAACAGCGAGAAGGCCGTCAAAGCGCAAAAAGGCGTGATGGAATTCCTCCTGATTAATCACCCGCTCGATTGCCCGATTTGCGATCAGGGCGGCGAATGCCAATTGCAGGATCTGGCAGTCGGTTACGGCGAATCTTCTTCCCGTTACGAAGAAGAAAAACGCGTCGTTGCACCGAAGGATGTTGGTCCGCTGATCTCGATGAAAGAGATGAGCCGTTGCATCCACTGCACACGCTGTGTCCGTTTCGGCCAGGAAGTTGCAGGCGTGATGGAATTCGGCATGCTGAACCGCGGTGAGCACGCAGAAATCACTTCCTTCGTTGGTAAGACAGTTGACTCCGAATTGTCGGGCAACATGATCGACCTGTGCCCGGTTGGCGCACTGACCTCGAAGCCATTCCGTTACAGCGCCCGTACCTGGGAATTGTCGCGTCGCAAATCGGTCAGCCCACACGATAGCCTGGGTGCAAACCTGGTCGTGCAAGTTAAGGCTGGTAAGGTCATGCGCGTGCTGCCGTTGGAAAACGACGACGTCAACGAATGCTGGATTTCGGACAAAGATCGCTTCGCCTACGAAGGCTTGAACAGCGAAGATCGTCTGACCAGCCCGATGATCAAGCAAGACGGCAAATGGCAGGAAACTGACTGGCAAACCGCACTGGAATATGTTGCGCACGGCCTGCGTAACATCAAGCACGAACATGGTGCTGATTCCATCGCTGCGTTGGCAACTCCATACTCGACACTGGAAGAACTGTCCCTGTTGCAAAAACTGGTGCGCGGCATCGGTTCCGAAAACATCGACTTCCGCCTGCGTCAATCCGACTTCTCGCTGGATGCTGGTGTTACTCCGTGGCTGGGTATGTCGATCTCCGAATTCGCAGCGTTGAAACGCGCATTCGTGATCGGTTCCTTCCTGCGCAAAGATCACCCATTGCTGGCAGCGCGTCTGCGCCAGGCAGTGAAGCAGGGCGCCAGCGTCAGCATCTTGCACGCCAGCGACGACGATCTGTTGATGCCGGTTGCAAACAAAATGATCAAGGCGCCATCGGATTGGTTGTCGGCTCTGAGCGAAGTCGTGGCTGCCGTGGCACAAGCCAAAGGCATCTCCGCACCAGCCGGTTTCGACGCGATCCAGCCTTCGGCTGAAGCAAAACAAATCGCAGCTAGCCTGTTGTCCGGTGAGCCTAAAGCAGTCTTGCTGGGTAATGCAGTATTGCAGCACCCACAAGCAGCGAAATTGCACGCAGCAGCACAATGGATTGCACAAAACACTGAAGCCAAGTTCGGCTTCCTGACCGAAGCAGCCAACAGCGTTGGTGGCTACCTGGTCAATGCAGTTCCAGGTGCGAATGGTGCAAACGCAGCGCAAGCATTTGCGCAGCCACGTAAAGCATATGTATTGCTGAACGCAGAACCTGAGCTCGACAGCTTCAACCCGCAAGTTGCACGTGCTGCGTTGAACCAGGCTGAGATGGTTGTTGTGATGTCCGCATACAAGCACGGCAATGATTTTGCTGACGTCTTGTTGCCTATCGCACCGTTCTCCGAAACCTCGGGTACCTTCGTCAATTGCGAAGGCCGTGCTCAAAGCTTCAACGGTACCGTCAAGCCTCTGGGCGATACACGTCCGGCATGGAAAGTATTGCGCGTACTCGGCAACCTGCTGGAATTGAGCGGTTTCGACTACGAAACATCGGAAGCGATCCGTAACGAAATCATCGGTGCGAACGCTCCTGCAGATGCAAACCTGGTGCCACGTCTGAACAACCTCGGCAAAGCAGCGCCGCAGGCTGAAGTAGCAGCAGCTGGCTTGCAACTCGAACGCGTTGCTGACGTATCGATTTATGCAACTGACGCGATCGTACGTCGTTCGCTGCCTTTGCAACAGACCAACGATGGTGCTGCACCTAAGGCATGGCTGTCGGCTGATCTGGCAGGCAAGCTCGGTGTCGCGGCTGGTGATCAGGTCAAGGTAACGCAAGGTGCGGGTAGTGCAGTTCTGGCTGCCGCCATCGATGCAAAATTGCCGGTTAATGTGGTGCGCGTAGCGGCAGGACATCAGTCCACCGCCGGTCTGGGCGCGATGTTTGGTTCTATCAGCGTGGAGAAAGCGTAATGGATCAATTGTTTGCATCCATCCACGCGACGGGTCAATCATTGCTTGGATTTTATTGGCCGTTGGTTTGGAATTTGGTCAAGATTGTTGCTGTTGTTGCGCCATTGATGGGTGCGGTCGCATACCTGACTTTGTGGGAACGTAAAGTCATCGGCTGGATGCACGTTCGTCATGGCCCCAACCGTACTGGTCCTGCCGGTTTGCTGCAACCGATCGCCGACGGCGTCAAACTCTTGTTGAAAGAGATCGTTGTTCCAGCCAAATCGAGCAAGGCATTGTTTGTCATCGCTCCTATCATGACCATCATGCCAGCTTTGGCCGCATGGGCAGTGATTCCGTTCGGACCAGAGACAGTATTGGCTGACGTCAATGCAGGTTTGCTGTTCGTAATGGCGATTACTTCGCTGGAAGTATATGGCGTGATCGTTGCAGGCTGGGCCTCGAACTCGAAATATGCATTCCTCGGCGCGATGCGTGCATCGGCGCAGATGATTTCGTATGAAATCGCTATGGGCTTTGTGCTGGTGATCATACTGATGGTATCGGGCAGCATGAACCTGACCGCTATCGTGAATACGCAGACCACCGGTCGCTTTGCAGACATGGGCCTGACTTTCCTGTCATGGAACTGGTTGCCATTGCTGCCTATGTTCTTCATCTACATCATCTCGGGCACGGCTGAATTGAACCGCCATCCGTTTGACGTGGTTGAGGGTGAGTCGGAAATCGTTGCCGGTCACATGGTTGAATACTCGGGTATGTCGTTCGCGATGTTCTTCCTGGCTGAATACGCCAACATGTGGTTGATCTCGATCATGGCGACCCTGATGTTCCTGGGCGGCTGGACATCGCCGATCGATATGGCACCGTTCACCTGGATTCCAGGTTGGATCTGGCTGGGTCTGAAAACATTGATGGTCGTGACCATGTTTATCTGGTTCCGTGCATCGTTCCCACGCTATCGCTATGACCAGATCATGCGTTTGGGTTGGAAAGTGTTCATCCCACTGACGTTGGTTTATCTGTTGATCGTTGCGATCTGGATGAAAACGCCGTGGAATATCTGGAATTAATGCAGCAGGGCTGAGCAAAGAGGGAAGCCAAGATGGAAGCAATTAAGGATTTTTTCGGTAGCTTGATGCTGCGTGAGCTCTTCAAAGGGCTGGCGCTGACAGGTCGCTACATGTTTGCACGCAAGATTACCGTGCAGTTTCCGGAAGAGAAGACGCCGCAGTCGCCACGTTTCCGTGGTTTGCACGCGCTGCGTCGTTATCCGAACGGTGAAGAACGTTGTATCGCTTGCAAACTGTGCGAAGCAGTGTGCCCGGCGATGGCAATCACGATCGAATCGGATCAACGTGAAGACGGCACCCGCCGTACCACCCGCTACGACATCGATCTGACCAAGTGTATTTTCTGTGGTTTCTGTGAAGAGTCTTGCCCGGTCGATTCGATTGTGGAAACACATATTCTGGAATATCACGGCGAGAAACGCGGCGACTTGTACTACACCAAGGAAATGTTGCTGGCAGTAGGTGATCGCTACGAACCGGAAATCGCAGCAGCACGCACCGCCGACGCGGCCTATCGTTGATTTACTAGTGAGGGTCGCAGTTACTGCCTGACCTCTTGCTGACTTTTTGCTGATTTTTAGACTGCTTATGGAATTTACAACTGTCTTGTTTTACGTGTTCTCAGCGATTCTCGTACTCGCTGCCATACGCGTTATCACCACGTCGAATCCGGTACACGCGGCGCTTTTCCTCGTGCTGTCGTTCTGTTCGGCTGCTGCGTTGTGGATGTTGCTCAAAGCTGAGTTCCTCTCCATCGTATTGATATTGGTGTATGTCGGCGCAGTCATGGTGCTGTTCCTGTTTGTGGTCATGATGGTCGACATCAAACTGAGCAAACTGCGCGAAGGCTTCTGGGGTTATCTGCCACTGGCAGCGACCATCGGCGTTGTGATCGTGCTGGAAATGGCAGCGGTATTGTTCCGCGGCTTCTGGCGTGCACATACCCAGGTTCCGGAAGTGTCGGCCAATATCGGCAACGCTAAGGAACTGGGCAAGCTGATCTACACGGATTATTTGTATGCATTTGAAATTGCAGCAATGCTGCTGCTGGTCGGCATGATTGCGGCCGTGGCATTGACCATGCGCAAACGCAAAGACAGCAAATACTTCGCTCCAGGCGATGCGGTCAAGGTTAAGTCCAGCGATCGTCTGCGTGTCGTAAAAATGAAGGCGGATTCCGCTCGCGCCAATGGCGATTCACCAGCTGCTCCTGCAGCAGAACAAAAGTAAGGGGAGTGTTGTGGAGTTATCGCTCGTACATTACCTGATTCTCGGCGCGATCTTATTCGCGATTTCGATAGTCGGTATTTTTCTGAATCGTAAAAACATCATCATCTTGTTGATGGCTATCGAATTGATGCTGTTGGCGGTGAATATGAATTTCGTCGCTTTCTCCTATTTCCTGGGTGATGCAGCCGGACAGATTTTTGTTTTCTTCATCTTGACGGTAGCTGCTGCTGAAGCTGCGATTGGTCTTGCCATTTTGGTTTCCATGTTCCGTACTCTGGATACCATCAATGTGGAAGATCTTGACGGCCTCAAAGGCTAATCCCAAAAATAACGATAAGGTTCACTCATGGCGGGGCAACTTAACCCACACCTCCTGTTGATCGTACCGCTGGCCCCACTGGCCGGCTCTCTGATTGCTGGATTGTTCGGTACAAAATTTTTCGGTAACTTGATTGGTCGCAAGGCGTCGCATACCGTGACGATTCTTGGCGTGCTAATTTCATGCATCTTGTCATTGCACACGCTATCGCTGGTCCTGGATGGCGCGACATACAATGGCTCGCTGTACACATGGATGACAGTCGTCGGGCTCAAGCTTGAAGTCGGTTTCCTGGTCGACAGCCTGACCGCAATGATGATGTGCGTCGTGACCTTCGTGTCGCTGATGGTGCATATCTACACGATCGGCTATATGGAAGAAGACGAGGGCTATAACCGCTTCTTCTCCTATATTTCGCTGTTCACGTTCGCGATGCTGATGCTGGTCATGAGCAACAACTTCCTGCAACTGTTCTTCGGTTGGGAAGCTGTGGGTCTGGTCTCTTACCTGCTGATCGGTTTCTGGTACACCAAGCCGACCGCTATCGTGGCTAACATGAAGGCCTTCCTGGTTAACCGTGTAGGTGACTTTGGCTTTATCCTCGGCATCGGCTTATTGCTGGCTTACGCTGGTTCGATGGACTACGCGGAAGTCTTTGCGAAGAAAGAACAACTGGCGACCCTGACGCTGCCAGGTACCGACTGGATGCTGCTGACCGTTGCCTGTATCTGCCTGTTTATCGGCGCGATGGGTAAATCGGCTCAGTTCCCGCTGCACGTCTGGCTGCCTGACTCGATGGAAGGCCCAACCCCGATCTCCGCGCTGATCCACGCGGCAACCATGGTTACCGCAGGTATCTTCATGGTGGCGCGTATGTCGCCGCTGTTCGAGTTGTCGGATACTGCTTTGTCCTTCATCCTGATTATTGGCTCGATCACCGCACTGTTCATGGGCTTCCTGGGTATTATCCAGAACGACATCAAGCGCGTTGTTGCTTACTCGACGCTGTCGCAGCTTGGTTACATGACAGTGGCATTGGGCGCATCGGCATACTCGGTTGCTGTATTCCACCTGATGACCCACGCGTTCTTCAAGGCCTTGCTGTTCCTTGCTGCGGGTTCGGTCATTATTGGTATGCACCACGATCAGGACATCCGCAACATGGGTGGCTTGCGTAAATACATGCCGATCACCTGGATTACATCCTTGTTGGGTTCGCTGGCATTGATCGGTACTCCGTTGTTCTCCGGTTTCTACTCGAAGGACAGCATTATCGAAGCGGTACATGCCACCCACCTGTTTGGTTCCGGTTTCGCTAACTTCGCGGTACTGGCTGGCGTATTCGTTACTGCGTTCTACTCCTTCCGTATGTACTTCCTGGTATTCCACGGTGAAGAGCGCTTCGGTAAAGAACACGCACACCACGATGACCACGCGCATGCCAAAGCTGCGCACGATGATCATGCACATGACGCACATCACGCTGACGACGACCACGGCCATGATGAACATCACGGTCTGGCACCAGGTCAGAAGCCACACGAGTCGCCATGGGTTGTTACCTTGCCGCTGATCTTGCTGGCTATCCCATCGGTGCTGATTGGTTTCTTCGCGATCCAGCCTATGTTGCACGGCGACTTCTTCAACGGCGTGATCACTGTGAGCGAATCGCACGGTGCAATGGCTGAGCTGAAAGAGCACTTCCACGGCGCAGTGGCAATGGCGATCCACGGTTTGTCTACCATGCCGTTCTGGCTGGCACTGGCTGGTGTGGTAACTGCCTACTATTGCTACATGATCAATCCGCGTGTACCTGCATGGTTCTACAAACATTTCCATGCACTGCACACGCTGCTTGAGAACAAGTACTACATGGATAAATTCAATGAAGTTGTCATCGCTGGCGGTGCACGCCTGTTGGGTGGTGGTTTGTCCAAAGTCGGTGATAAGACATTGATTGATGGCTTGATTGTTAACGGTAGTGCCAAAGTAGTAGCTTGGTTCTCCCGCGTGATCCGTGTATTCCAAAGTGGCTACATTTATCACTACGCATTTGTCATGATTCTCGGCATGCTGGGTTTACTGAGTTATTTCGTGATATTCCCGTTGTTCGCCAAATAAGTTAGCGAAATAAAGTAAATAAAAACATGATGCAGTCAACATTTCCCCTCTTGAGTCTCGCGATCTGGCTACCAATCGCGTTCGGTGTGTTCATCCTGGCCGTAGGCCGTGATACCAATCCAAACGCGGTGCGTGTCTTGTCGCTGTTTGGTTCTATCGTCAGCTTCCTCGTCACTTTGCCGATCGTGGCAAAGTTCGACAATGCCGCACACGGCATGCAGTTCGTCGAAAAGCTGAAATGGATCGACATTTTCAATATCAACTACTCGCTGGGCGTCGACGGCCTGTCGATGTGGTTCGTGATCCTGACTGCTTTCATCACGATTTTCGTCGTGATCGCAGCATGGGAAGTCATTGAAAAGCGCGTGGCTCAGTACATGGGTGCGTTCCTGATCCTGTCCGGCCTGATGATCGGTGTGTTCAGTGCACTGGATGGCGTACTGTTCTATGTATTCTTTGAATCGACCCTGATCCCGATGTTCATCATCATCGGTGTGTGGGGTGGTGCGAATCGTGTTTACGCTTCGATCAAGTTCTTCCTGTACACGTTCTTCGGTTCCTTGTTGATGCTGGTTGCCTTGCTGTACCTGTACTTCAAGTCCGGCCACAGCTTTGACATCCTGGCATGGCACACACTGCCATTGCAGATGAATGAACAGATCCTGATCTTCCTGGCATTCCTGATGGCATTTGCGGTCAAGGTTCCAATGTGGCCGGTGCATACATGGTTGCCGGATGCCCACGTGGAAGCTCCTACCGGTGGTTCCGTTGTGCTGGCGGCGATCATGCTGAAACTCGGTGCATACGGTTTCCTGCGTTTTTCGCTGCCGATTACACCAGATGCCAGCCACTACCTGTCGGGCTTCATGATTACCTTGTCGCTGATCGCTGTTATCTACATCGGTCTGGTCGCACTGGTACAAACCGATATGAAAAAGCTGGTTGCTTATTCGTCGATTGCACACATGGGCTTCGTTACCCTCGGCTTCTTCATGTTTAACGACATGGCAGTGCAGGGCGGTATCGTACAAATGATTTCGCACGGTTTCGTTTCCGGCGCAATGTTCCTGTGTATCGGCGTGCTGTACGACCGCATGCATACCCGTAACATCGCTGACTACGGTGGCGTTGTGAACGTAATGCCTAAGTTCGCTGCATTCTTCGTATTGTTCTCGATGGGTAATGCCGGCTTGCCAGCTACCTCCGGTTTCGTCGGCGAATTCATGGTCATCCTGGGCGCAGTTAAATTCAACTTCTGGATCGGCCTGCTGGCAGCAACTGCTCTGATCCTGGGTGCAGCGTACTCGCTGTGGCTGGCTAAACGCGTGATCTTTGGTGCAATTACCAATCACCACGTGTCTGAAATGGCTGACCTGAACAAACGTGAATTCCTGATGTTGGGCTTGCTGGCTATCGCTGTATTGGCGATGGGCTTGTACCCGGCTCCATTCACCGATGCGATGCAAACTTCGGTTACTGACTTGCTGAAGCACGTTTCGATTTCGAAACTGCATTAATAAACGCCGCGACCGCGAAAGTAAACGCACAAGAATTGCGACAAAATGAATAATTTGAATCTGATACCCGTCCTTCCTGAAATATTCCTGGCAGTTGCGATCTGCGCAATCCTGCTGATCGACTTGTTTCTGTCGGACGCGAAACGCAACATCACTTACGTGCTGTCGATTATTGCATTGGTGATTTGCGGTGGACTGAGCCTGAGTGACTTCAACACCGGCGCGACTGTCTACACGTTCAACAATATGTTCGTCTCGGATCCGATGTCGAACCTGTTGAAGATCTGCTCGTATATCGCAGTCGGCCTGACCCTGGTTTATTCCCGTCAGTACGGCCTGGACCGTGCAATGGTAAACGGCCGCCTCGGTGGTGAGTTCTACATCCTGGCTTTGTTCTCGTTGTTGGGTCAGATGGTCATGATTTCGGCCAACAACTTCCTGATCATCTACCTGGGTCTGGAACTGATGTCGCTGTCCTTGTATGCAATGGTTGCTATGCGTCGTGACCACGCGATCTCGACCGAAGCGGCGATGAAATACTTCATCCTCGGTGCACTGGCTTCCGGCTTCCTGCTGTACGGTATTTCGATGTTGTACGGTGCAACCGGTTCGCTCGACCTGACTGAAGTAGCACGTGCTACTGCGGCAGGTACCGTGAACAAACCTATCCTGATCTTCGGCCTGGTATTCCTGGTGTCTGGCCTGGCGTTCAAACTGGGCGTGGTACCGTTCCATATGTGGGTACCGGACGTTTATCAAGGTGCGCCTACTTCCGTCACCCTGTTGCTGGGTGGTGCGCCTAAGTTGGCTGCATTCGCGATTACCATCCGCTTGCTGGTTGAAGGCTTGCCTGCATTGGCAATCGACTGGCAGCAAATGCTGACCGTCCTGGCCGTGTTGTCGATGGCTATCGGTAACATCACCGCGATCGTACAAACGAATATCAAGCGTATGCTGGCGTACTCGACGATTTCGCAAATGGGCTTCATCCTGCTCGGCCTGTTGTCGGGTGTGGTTGTCGGTGCCGATGGCTCGACCACCAACGGCTACAGCGCTGCGATGTTCTACTCGATCACTTACGTACTGACCACCCTGGGTGTGTTTGGCGTGATCATGATGTTGTCGCGTGCCGGTTTCGAAGCGGAAAACATCGACGATTTCAAAGGCCTGAACCAACGCAGCCCATGGTTTGCGCTGGTTACGCTGATGCTGATGTTCTCGCTGGCAGGTGTGCCACCAGTCGTAGGCTTCTACGCCAAGCTGTCGGTATTGCAAGCAGTCCTGAGCACAGGCCAGATCTGGCTGGCGATCGTAGCAGTTCTGTTCTCGCTGATCGGTGCTTACTACTACCTGCGCGTAGTGAAAGTAATGTACTTCGACGAGCCACTGGATAACTCCAAGATCGTTGTCAGCAAAGACGTAAGCGTTGCGCTGAGCATCAACGGTGTGGCTTTGCTGGCATTGGGCCTGGTTCCAGGTCCATTGATGACCGCTTGTGCTGCTGCTATCGTCAAGACGCTCGCGTCCTGATCTGTAACTGAGTGGATGTCTCACTGGCCAGTTGGTTTGTGATCTTGTTGGCGCTGTTCAGCGCCAACCTTCCATTCTTCAACGAACGGCTTTTCGCCGTTCTTCCTTTATCTTCCCCCAGTAAGCCGGTCTGGCTGCGTCTGATCGAACTATTTGTCCTGTATCTGCTTGTCGGTTTGGTCGCGCGCGGGCTGGAATCGCGCATCGGTAGTGTTTTCCCACAAGGCTGGGAATTTTTTGCCGTGACTGGTTGTCTATTTATCGTGCTGGCCTATCCTGGCTTCGTCATGCGCTATATGCGCAAGCGTCATCACTGACAGACTTTACTGACATCTTTATCACATCGGCTTCCTTCCGGCCGCCGAGTGCTTACCGGAGCCGCAGATGGATAATCACCTCAAAGAGATACGAATCGACAGTACGCTTGCCTACGACGGACATTTCCTGAAGGTGCAACGCGATACCGTACGTCTGCCTAATGGTCAGCCGACCACACGTGAGTACATCAAGCATCCTGGTGCCGTCGTGGTCTTGCCTTTGTTTGATGATGGTAAGGTCTTGATGGAACGTCAGTTCCGCTATCCTATTGATCGCGTGTTCATCGAGTTCCCGGCAGGGAAGATAGATCCTGGCGAAGAACCGCTGGCATGTGCCAAACGTGAGTTGCTGGAGGAAACCGGCTACACCGCTACGGACTGGCAGTTCGTGTGCACCATACATAATGCGATTGCTTATGCTGATGAGCACCTCGATCTGTATCTGGCACGCGGCCTGACTGCAGGTGAGCGCAAACTCGACGATGAAGAATTCCTGGATATTTTCACGCTGGCGGCAGACGAACTGCCAGGCTTGATACGAGAAGGGAAAATCACTGACGTAAAAACCGTGATTGGCGCGTTCTGGCTGGAGAAGATTATCAGCGGTGAATGGAAGCTCTGAGTTGCTTGCTATACGAGCAAAATAAAAAAGCCGCTGAAAAGCGGCTTTTTGTTTTTACATATTCGGGTAGTTCGGACCACCACCACCTTCAGGTGTCACCCATACGATGTTCTGTGTCGGGTCTTTGATATCGCAGGTTTTGCAATGCACGCAGTTTTGCGCATTGATTTGCAAACGATCCTCGCCGGCATCACTTTTCACAAATTCATACACGCCGGCTGGGCAGTAACGTGCTTCAGGGCCCGCATACTCAGCCAGGTTGACCTGCACTGGCACATTCGGATCTTTCAGCGTCAGATGGATAGGCTGGTCTTCGCTGTGATTGGTATTGGAAATGAATACCGATGACAGGCGGTCG
>JBEBUE010000028.1:0-13791 GCA_040393485.1 Herminiimonas sp. | reverse complement strand
CAAATACTTCCTGCAAGCCTTTTTGTGTGCTGATGCCGTGTTGCAGCGCCAGCATCAGCAGTATGCGTGCCTTCGCTGGTTTCAGATCGTCAGCCATGACAGCACCGGCCTCGAATGAGGTTTTGCCGCCGCCCTGGAAACCATAGCTAGGCATTACGCGACCATTGTGCACACGTGTGGACACCACGACGGCAACGTTTTTCGAGATCGCATACTTCACTGCTTCCAGCATGGCGACGTTCATATTGCCCATGCCCAAAGCCTGCACCACGATGCCGCGCACGCCGCGATCAACCGCATTGCGCAAGGCTGCGCCGTCAGCACCACCGTACATGGCGATGATCTCGACGTCCGGCATTTTGTCGGTACGGATAGGGATGTGCATGCGACGCAATTGGGTATAAGAGAAGGTCACGCGATCCGGATAGACTTCACCGAGGAATCCATAGTCGCCGGATTTGAAGGTTTCGACGTTGGCGGTATGGGTCTTGGTGACATAGCGGGCGGCATTGATTTGATTATTCATCGCCAGCATTGCGCCTTTGTCCTTGGCCTGCGGATCAACCGCGATACGCACTGCATTCAGCAAATTGCGCGGGCCGTCAAAGTCAGACACCGATGCATTGCGTTGCGCACCGATGAGCACGATAGGCTTGTTCGACTTGACTGTCAGGTCTAGCCAGTAAGCGGTTTCTTCCAGTGTGTCGGTACCGTGTGACACGATCACGCCAGAGACATCACTGCGATCCAGGGCGGTTTGTACGGCCTTGGTCAGGCTGATCCAGCGCGGCGGGTCCATATAGTCGGACGGTACGTTCGACAGGTTGTTGACTTCGATCGTCGCGTACTTGGCAACGTCTGGCACGGTTGCCAGCAAGTCGTCACCGGAAATGGCCGGGACCGGTGCATTCTTGACCGGATCTATCTTCATCGCAATCGTGCCGCCGGTCGCGATGAATTGCACCACAGGCTTGTTTTGCGCGAATGCAGGGAGGGCAGCCAGGAACAGCAGGCTAATTGCAGTTTTCTTGAATGTATTCATCTGTCTCTCGCTCCAATATTTTTAGTGTTTCTTACTTTCGACTACCTGGAATGACGTTGCCATCATTTTTTTGCTTATGTAAATGCAAGCCTTTCATTAATACCATAATCTGACATATCAGAAACTGGCATGCCGGCTAAAAATGCAGAAATATTTTGTGGGTAGACGCGGCGTTCCAGGCAGCGCATTACTGAAAGCCAGTCCATGCTGCTCAATCAAGTTGTGATCCGATTGATGGCGCATGAATACTAGGTTTGCCGCGCGTCAACTTCGACTTATCCACATAATTTGTGGATAAGTGAGTCAGCCAACTGCGATCCTGACTCTGTCCCATTTTTGATATATGTCAAAGCAGTGACGACGGTGCCTGCTTACACTCTGTGCTCATCTGGTCGTCCTCCATTTTGGGCGCGACCGGCAACAGGAGTGACACATGGTGGGATCGGCAGCATTGCTACCCGTAACGCAGACAGTAGAGTTTGACCCGGCCTTGATACGCAAGCTGAGCCAGCTCGGCCCGCGTTATACCTCGTACCCGACGGCGGATCGCTTCAATGCGGAGTTCGGCTACCGCGATTACCTGCAAGCGGTGACCGGTGCCACTGCACGCGGCAATATGCATCCCTTGTCGCTGTACATCCATATCCCGTTTTGTGAATCCATCTGCTACTACTGTGGCTGCAACAAGATCGTCACCAAAGATCGCAGCAAGGCCGCCAATTACCTGATTTACCTCAAACGTGAAATAGAAATGCAGGGCAAGCTGCTGGCCGGTGCCAACCAGGTCGAGCAATTGCATTTTGGTGGCGGCACCCCGACTTACCTGAGCGATGCACAGATGGGCGAGTTGATGCAGCATTTACGTCGCTGGTTCAGCTTCGCACCGGATGCAGAAGGTGAATACTCGATAGAAGTCGATCCGCGTACCGTGACGCCGGAGCGCGTGCATAGCTTGCGGCGGCAGGGCTTTAACCGCATCAGCCTGGGCGTGCAGGATTTTGACGCTGAAGTACAGAAAGCAGTGAACCGGATTCAGCCGGAAAGCGAAACCGTCGCCATCATCGATGCCGCACGTGCTGCCGGTTTTCGTTCGGTCAGTGTCGACCTGATCTATGGTCTGCCGAAGCAAAACCTGCACACCATGGAGCAGACGCTGCAGAAAGTGGTTGCCGCCGATCCGGATCGCATCGCCATCTATAACTATGCGCACATGCCGCATCTGTTCAAGCCGCAACGCCGGATAGCCGAAGCCGATCTGCCGGGCGCTGAAACCAAGCTGGACATGCTGGCCCTGTGCATAAGCAAGCTCAATGCCGCAGGTTACATCTACATCGGCATGGATCATTTCGCCAAGCCGACCGATGACCTCGCCATCGCACAACGACAAGGCCGATTGCATCGTAACTTCCAGGGTTATTCGACGCATGTAGGTGCCGACCTGGTGTCCTGCGGTGTTTCGGCCATCAGCGCGATAGGGGCGACCTACAGCCAGAACGTCAAAACACTGGATGAGTACTACGAACATATCGAGCAGAACGAATTGCCGATTGCACGCGGCATCAAGCTGAATATGGATGATCTGCTGAGGCGCATCATCATCCAGATGCTGATGTGTAATTTTGAACTATCGATTGCATCGATAGAGCTGGCTTACCCGATTACCTTCAACACTTACTTTGCGCATGAGCTGGATAAGTTGCGCGAGCTGGAACAGAGTGGATTGCTGACCATAGATGATGAGTGGCTGACCGTCACACCCAAAGGACGGCTGCTGATCCGCAATATCTGTATGGTCTTTGATCGTTACCTCGGCTTGCCGCGTACCGGTCAGGCCGACAGCGGCGACGCACAAACGCTGCGTTATTCGAAAACGATTTAAGCCATGACAGGCGTCGCGCTGATCCCGATCTTCCTGATAGGCCTGCTGGGCAGCCTGCATTGCGTCGGGATGTGCGGCGGTATCGTCAGTGCGTTTACTGCAGCATCGCGTCTGACGCGTCCGTTTCCTGCCGTCGTGGCGACGATACCTACTGTGCGCAATGGTGCCGTGTCACAGGCAGTGCGGGTGCTGGCATATAACGCTGGCCGCATCGGCAGCTATACGGTGGCTGGTGCAATCGTCGGTGGCGCCGCCGGTGGTGTGTATGCATTGTCGAATTGGTCGTGGCTGCAAATGAGTGCCTACTGGTTGACCAACCTGATGCTGGTAGCGCTGGGCCTGTACCTGATGGATGCATGGTTCGGGCTGGTGCGGCTGGAAGAATTGGGGCAGGGGCTGTGGCGTCATTTGCGACCGTTGATACAGCCATTGTTGCCGATGGACAGTCCGGGCAAAGCTTTTGCCCTTGGCGCTATCTGGGGCTGGCTGCCATGCGGCATGGTGTATAGCGTATTGCTGACGGCGATGTTTTCCGGTTCGGCATTCAGCGGCGCCGGCGTGATGCTGGCATTTGGCCTTGGTACCTTGCCCGCCATGCTGGGACTGGGTTTGCTCGGTCACCGCCTGCGCGAACTGGCGCAGCAAAAGACGATGCGACGCCTGACGGGCGGTGTGGTACTGGCATTCGGTTTACTTGGCTTGCTACGCGCAGCGGGCATCATGCCGCTTGGCATGCTGGATTTGCTATGTATTACACCGCAGGCGGGAGCACTGTGATGGATGTGAATGTGCACGCGACTGATTGTTATCACTGCGGCCTGCCGCTACCGATGGCAGCCAACTGGAACGTACAGATAGACGGCGTCGGGCGCGCCATGTGTTGCCCCGGATGCGAAGCTGCGGCGCAGGCGATAGTTGACATGGGGCTGGCAGATTACTACCGCACACGTTCAGCCTTTGCATCGACGGTGGACAGGCAGACTTTGCTGCCGCCGGAGTTGTTGCTCTACGATTTACCGGACGCGCAACAGCAATTCGAGCTGGATGCAGACAGTGCCGAAGCAACGCTGACGGTAGAAGGCATACGCTGTGCCGCCTGTGTCTGGCTGATCGAGCGGCGACTGGCAGCCGTACCCGGGGTGCAGACCGTGAACCTGAACGTGGCGACCGAACGCCTGTATGTGCGCTGGAACAAAGCCAGCTGCAAGCCCAGCACCATATTGCAGGCCGTGCGCGATATCGGTTATGCCGCCTATCCTTACGATGCAGAACGTCATGAAGCGCAATTGCGCCGTGCGAGTAAAACCCTGTTCCGCCAATTGTTTGTCGCGGGTCTCTCAATGATGCAGGTCATGATGTATGCGATTCCTGCCTACATCGCCGATGACGGCACGCTGGATGCAGATATGGCGGGCCTGATGCGCTGGGCCAGCCTGTTACTGACGATACCGGCAGTTTGCTATTCCGCCTTGCCATTTTTCCGTGGTGCCTACGCTTATCTGCGCCAGCGCACCTTGGGGATGGACGTGCCGGTCGCGCTGGGTATAGCCGCAGCCTTCGGTGCCAGTGTGCTCGCGGTATGGCGTGGCAGCGGTGAAGTGTATTTTGATTCAGTCACCATGTTCATCTTTCTGCTGCTGTGCAGTCGTTATCTGGAACTGGTGGCGCGACGCAAGGCGGCTGGCGCACTGGAGAAGCTACAACATGCCTTGCCGGCAGCGGCGGCGCACATGCCTGCTTATCCGGCCAGCCGTGAAGTGGAGGTAGTCCCGGCGGCACAGTTGCGTGAAGGCGACTACATCCTGATCAAACCGGGTGAGGCGATACCTGCCGATGGTGAAATCGTCGCTGGCGAAAGTTCAGTCGATATGTCGCTGCTGACAGGTGAAAGCGCTGCCATGCGTAAGGGTGAAGGCGATCATATCCCCGGTGGGGCCATCAATATTGCGCAGGCGCTGGTGCTGCGCGTCAGCAAGCTGGCAGCGGATAGCACGCTGGCTTCATTACTTAAACTCATCGAGCGTGCCGGGAACGGCAAGCCGCGTATCGCACTATGGGCAGACAGCGTAGCGAGCTGGTTCGTGGCGGCTTTGCTGTTGTTCGCCATCGCCGTATTCGCATTCTGGCAATGGCATGATCCGTCGCGCGCATGGCCGATAGCCATCGCCGTGCTGGTCGTGTCCTGTCCTTGTGCCTTGTCACTGGCAACGCCGACCGCGCTGGCCGCTGCGACCGACAGACTGGTGCGGCAGGGTGTATTGATTGTGCAACCACATGTACTCGAAGTCCTGCATCGCACCACGCATATCGTGTTTGATAAAACCGGGACGCTGACTGTCGGTAAGCCAGCTTTGCAAAAGCTGGTCACCTTCGATGAAATGGAAAGCGCTGCCTGCCTCCAGTTTGCTGCTGCGCTGGAAGCAAACAGTGCACATCCGCTGGCGCAAGCCATCGTCGCAGCTGCCGACATCACCTTATTGGCGGAAGTCGTGGCGGATGAAGTCGTTAGTCGGCCGGGGCAAGGGCTGGAAGGCCTGGTCGATGGCATTCCGTATCGGCTCGGGAATGCGGCTTATGTCGCTGAACTGACCGGATTGCCTATCCATGATCAGGTGCCGGCCGGAATGACACCTGTTTACCTCGGTTGCAGCGGCACCTGGCTGGCGCGGTTTGACCTGGCAGATGCGATACGCAGCGATGCGCGACAAGTGGTCCAGCATTTTCAGAAACTCGGCAAGCAAGTCCTGCTGCTGAGTGGTGACCAGCAGGAAGTTGCACAGTATGTCGCGGACAGATTGGGTATCACCGAAGTACATGGCGCTTGTTTGCCGGAGCAAAAACTGGCTTTCGTCCAGAGATTGCAACAGCAGGGGGCGATGGTTGCCATGGTTGGCGACGGCATCAATGATGCAGCCGTATTACGCGCTGCTGACGTCTCCTTCGCGATGGGTAGTGGCGCGGAACTGGCGCAAACACATGCGGATACCGTCTTGCTGTCGCCACGACTATCGTCGATAGCCGATACTGCCGAGCTGGCGGCGCGCACCATGCGCTTGATCCGGCAGAACCTGGGTTGGGCGACCGCCTACAACCTGATCGCGATCCCGGCAGCGGCCATAGGCTGGATCAATCCGTGGATGTCCGGCATAGGTATGTCGCTGAGTTCTGCACTGGTGGTGCTGAATGCCTTGCGCCTGCGTCGTGTATCCCGACTCAAATTCACGCCTGAACCGGCACGCCTGGCGCGTCCGCTGCGCGTGTAGGAGGGCAGATGGAAGCGCTATATCTCTTGATCCCGCTCAGTACCGGCCTCGTCTTCTTTGCGATCTGGCTATTCTTCAAGGCGTCGGACGGCGGTCAGTTTGAAGACCTGCAAGGACCTGCGGAACGCATCCTGCAGGATGACGACAGCACACCAGGCTAAGCCTATTCATACGCATCCCCTGGATTGAAACGCGCTTGTCATGCAAATCTTCGATAACCGTATCAAAACAACAGGTATCAAAACTACAGGCATCAAAACAACACAGGTCTGCGGCCCGCGCCATTTCGTTGCTTGTTTCACTTCTGTTTGATTCAAATCAAAACCTAAACAGTCGCCGCCACTTACCCTCACTTCATCATAGTGAGTTATTGGGGAGTGGTCAGTGGATACAGCACTTAATTACAACTACAAGGTCGTCAAGCAGTTCGCGATCGCGACAGTTGTGTGGGGAGTGATCGGGATGCTGGTAGGCGTCTTCATTGCAGCGCAACTGGCGTGGCCGGCGCTGAATTTTGATATCGCGTGGTTGAGTTATGGGCGTTTGCGTCCGCTGCATACGAACGGCGTGATCTTCGCCTTCGGTATCTGCGGTTTGTTTGCCACTTCTTATTATGTCGTGCAGCGTACCTGCCAGGTGCGCCTGTTCTCGGACAAGCTGGCGGCGTTCACCTTCTGGGGCTGGCAACTGGTACTGGTACTGGCTGTGATTACCTTGCCGATGGGCTGGACCCGCGCCAAGGAGTACGCCGAGCTGGAATGGCCGATTGCGATCCTGATCACCATCGTCTGGGTGGCGTATGCAGTGGTGTTCTTCGGCACACTGATCAAGCGCAAGGTGCAGCACATCTACGTCGCCAACTGGTTCTTCGGCGCTTACATCATTGCGGTGGCACTGCTGCACATTGTGAATGGTGCAGTGATGCCGGCCACTTTCACCAAATCCTATTCGGCGTACGCCGGGGTGCAGGATGCAATGATCCAGTGGTGGTATGGCCATAACGCAGTGGGCTTCATCCTCACCGCTGGTTACCTCGGCATGGTGTATTACTTCATCCCCAAGCAGGCCGAGCGTCCTGTGTATTCGTATCGCCTCTCCATCGTCCACTTCTGGGCGCTGATCTTCACTTATATGTGGGCCGGCCCGCATCACCTGCACTACACCGCGCTGCCTGACTGGACACAATCGATTGGCATGGTGTTCTCGCTGATCCTGCTGGCACCGTCGTGGGGCGGCATGATCAACGGCATGATGACCTTGTCCGGCGCATGGCACAAACTGCGCTCCGATCCTATCCTGAAATTCCTCATCGTCTCGCTGTCGTTCTACGGCATCGCCACCTTCGAAGGTCCGATGATGTCGATCAAAACCGTCAATGCTTTATCGCATTACACCGACTGGACCATCGGCCACGTACACGCTGGCGCGCTCGGCTGGGTCGGCTTCATCACCATGGGTTCCATCTACTACCTGATCCCGCGCCTGTCCGGCAAGAAGCAGATGTGGAGCACCAACCTGATCGAGCTGCACTTCTGGGTCGCGACCATCGGCATCGTGCTGTACATCGCATCGATGTGGATTGCCGGTGTCATGCAGGGCCTGATGTGGCGTGCAGTGAATCCGGACGGCACCTTGACTTACACCTTTGTTGAAAGCGTGAAAGCAACCTATCCGTACTACGTGATCCGCTTCACCGGTGGTGCGCTCTACCTCGGCGGCATGTTGCTGATGGCTTACAACACCTTCATGACGATGCGTGATGGCGAGGCAGTGGCGGCGCGTATTCCTGCCGTGACAGCCCACGCCTGAGACTGAAATACAGAATAGTTGCTAGGAGCTTTGAATGAAATTTTCCCATGAGTGGATCGAAAAAAATCCGTGGCTATTGATCGCACTGGTGACGCTGGTGGTCAGTGTCGGTGGTGCGGTCGAAATTGTGCCGCTGTTTTTCCAGAAGTCGACAACCGAACCGGTGGCCGGGTTGAAACCTTACTCACCGTTGCGGCTGGCGGGACGCGATATATACACCCGTGAAGGTTGCTACAACTGCCACTCGCAAATGATCCGGCCATTCCGCGCCGAGACTGAACGTTACGGTCATTACTCGGTGGCAGGTGAGTTTGTGTATGACCGTCCGTTCCAGTGGGGTTCGAAACGTACCGGTCCTGACCTGGCACGCGTAGGTGGTCGTTACAACGATGAATGGCATCGGATCCACCTCGATCGTCCACGCGACCTGGTGCCGGAATCGAATATGCCGGGTTATCCATGGCTGGGTAAAACCAAGCTGGTACCGAACGAGATCGTGCCGCGCATGCGCGCGCTGCAACGTCTCGGCGTGCCGTACACGGATGAGGAAATCAAGGCCGCACCAGCCGAGCTGGAAGGCAAGACAGAACAGGATGCACTGGTTGCATACCTGCAGGGACTGGGTACTTTGATCAAGGCGAGACGCTAATCATGACACTAGACAACATCACCATCGATAGCAACAGCATCGTCACGGTAATCAGCTTTGTGACTTTCCTTGGCATCCTCGCATGGACTTTCCTTTTGCATCGCGCCAGCGATTTCGCGGTAGCGGAGCGGGCGCCGTTTGCCGACGAAGAAGACATGGAACAGCAGGAGGGCAAACATGGCTGATTTCACCAACGGATTCTGGGATGTCTATATCGCAGTCCTCACATTGCTCGGCATCGTCGGTTGCGGCCTGCTGCTGTGGTCGCAATCCAAAGTCAAGATCAAGGTCGATGCTGAAACCGGTCGCGCTACCGAAACCACCGGCCATGTCTGGGATGAGAACCTGACAGAACTGAATACGCCCATGCCACGCTGGTGGATGTGGCTGTTCTACCTGACCATCATCTTCGGCCTGGCCTACCTGGTGCTGTTCCCGGGACTGGGCAGCTACGCCGGCAAACTGGGCTGGAAGTCGACAGGTGCTTACGAAAACGAATTGAAGAAGGCGGATGCCGAATACGGCCCACTGTTTAGCAAGTACCAGCAGCAGGACCTGAAAGCAGTGGCGCTCGATCCGCAGGCGCAAGCCATCGGCGAACGCTTGTTCCTCAACTACTGCGCGCAATGCCACGGCTCGGATGCACGCGGTAACAAGGGCTTTCCTAACCTGACTGACAAGGACTGGCTGTATGGCGGCGATCCGGAAGTCATCAAGACCACCATCCTGCACGGACGGCATGGCGTGATGCCGCCGATGGCCGCTGCGTTGGGTTCGGACAAGGATGTGGAAAACGTTGCGCATTATGTGTTGAGCCTGTCCGGCAGCACTGCTGATCCGATCAAGGTGGTATTCGGCAAACCGAAGTTTATGGCTGCCTGTGCTGCCTGCCACGGCGCGGATGGCAAGGGCAACCAGGCGCTGGGTGCGCCCAACCTGAGCGACAAGATCTGGCTGCATGGTGGTGGTACCAACGCCATCATGGAAACGATACGCAAAGGACGCGACAACAGCATGCCGCCGTTTGAAGAGTTCCTCGGCGATGCCAAGGTACATGTACTGGCGGCTTATGTCTGGAGCTTGTCCAACGCTGAAAAAAATGACCCTAACGCTAAATAGCTGAAGGGTGATGAGTGACGGGAGCGGGCTACTGCCGTCACTCTCCATCAGCCTGTAGAAGGCATTGCAAGGTAATGAGCATGAAAAACAGCAAGCCGGAAGTCTCCGTCGTCAAGATGTATGCAGCACGTGAGGAGATTTATCCGCGTGAGACCAGCGGACGCTATGCCAGCCTGCGCTGGCTCTGCGTATGGCTGACGCAACTGGCGTTCTATGGCTTGCCGTGGCTGAGCTGGAACGGCAGGCAGGCCTTGCTGTTTGATCTCGCGGCGCGCAAGTTTTATATATTCGGTATCGTGCTGTGGCCGCAGGATTTTATCTACCTGGCAGCCTTGCTCATCATCTGCGCTTACCTGCTGTTTCTGGCGCCGGCGATAGCAGGTCGCGTCTGGTGCGGTTTCTCTTGTCCGCAGACGGTGTATACCGAGATCTTCCTGTGGATAGAGCGTGTCATCGAAGGCAAGCGCAGCGCCCGCATGCGGCTCGACAAACAAGGCCCGTCGCTCGCCAAATTCGCCAAAAAAACTGCCAAGCACATGGCCTGGGGCAGCGTCGCGCTATGGACTGGTTTCACCTTCGTTGGCTACTTCACACCGATCCGCGAGCTGGCGCAACAAATCGTCGCGCTGACGCTGGGGCCGTGGCAAACGTTTTGGGTATTGTTTTACTCCGTCGCTACCTACGGTAATGCCGGTTGGTTGCGCGAGCAGGTTTGCAAGTACATGTGTCCGTACGCACGTTTCCAGAGTTCGATGTTCGACAAGGATTCGCTGATCATCAGCTATGACCGGGAACGTGGCGAGCCGCGTGGTATGCCGAACAAGCACAAGGCCAGTCAGGAACTGGGCGCATGTATAGATTGTTCGATGTGTGTGCAGGTATGTCCGGTCGGCATTGATATTCGCAATGGTTTGCAATATGAATGTATAGGCTGTGCCGCATGCGTCGACGCCTGTAACTCGGTGATGGATAAGATAGGCGCAGCGCGTGGGTTGATACGCTACACCACCGAGAATGCGCTGACCAACAAACTGTCGGTGACCGAGATCCGCAAGCGGGCCTTGCGTCCGCGCGTGCTGATTTATGGTGCCATCCTCAGCGTGATCGTGATCGTGTTCGTGACTGCACTGACCATGCGCACGCCATTGAAACTGGATGTCATCCGGGATCGCGGCGCGATGGGGCGCGAAGTGGAGGACGGCATGATAGAGAACGTGTATCGGCTACAGATCATGAACACCACCGAGCAGGCGCATCAATACCGGATCAGTGTGGATGGGATAGAGACCTTGTCGCTGGTGACGTCGGCTGTGGTCAGGCTGGATGGTACAGAAACGCGTGCGATACCAGTGCGGGTGAGGGCGGCTGCGGGCCACGGTGAGCCGGGCTCCAACGATATACATTTCAGCCTGCAGGCACTGGATGATGCCAGCTTGCACGTGACTGAACACGCGGTATTTTTTGTGCCGCGTTAATGATGAAAGGGAATCATATGTCAGTGAGTGCACCGTTGTTGAATCGTCAGCCGGAACAAGCTCCTTGGTACAAGCACCGCTGGCCGTGGCTATTGATGCTGGGGCCTTGCATCGTCGTGATTGCCGGTATCTTCACGATCTGGATCGCGGTCAAGCAGCAGGATGCGCTGGTGGTCGATGACTATTACAAGCAAGGCAAGGCGATCAACCAGGATTTGCGACGTGATCGTGTAGCCAGCAATCTGGGTATGCACTTCTCTGCGCATTACGATCAGGACCGGCAACAACTACAAGGGCAGGTAAGCAGTGATGCGCGGCAAACTGTGGATGCGATCACACTGCGCCTGATCCACGCCACTTTGCCTGAGAAGGATATCGTATTGCAGGCGACGCTGGATCAGGCCGGGCGTTTTAGCATCGACCTGCCGCAGTTGGATGCAGGGCGCTGGCAGGTGCTGGTAGAAAACAAGGCACGCGACTGGCGCCTGGGTGGAGTCTGGTCGTGGCCGGCGCAGCAAGGTGTGGCACTGGATGCAGATCAAAAATAGCAGACGGGTTTTATATCCACAACGCTTCTATTTACTTTACGCTCCGCTCAATCATATCGCTGCCCAAGTTGCTAGCATCTGTTGGCAGGCAACTTGGACCATGCAGATAGTCTCTTCTTTTGTAAAATTCCGGACGATATTTCCATTCCTGAACGCACATCAAATACCTTTGATTGCCGCTCAAGGAAAATAGCCTGCATCGCATCAGGCCGACGCGCATGACAGATCTGCGCATCGCTGCTTGAATCAATTCCACATTCCCACACAAGCATGCAACAAGGGCACCAGCCAGGTCGCCGCTTGCTTCCTGCGTGCGAATGCTGCATGGGGAAACACTATGTTTGGACACCAAATAAAGCTGCTATGGGCGGCATTGAGTCACGCGAATAGTCAGCTCCGCAGCAAAACCTTGGGTTCGATGGTTTGTCTGCTGCTGACCTCTATGAGCGCGCATGCCGATTGGGAAGTGATGGATAGCAATACCTTGGCAGATGGTGCTGCGGCGACGGCCATTTCTGCAGACGGTAAGACTATCGTCGGATTATGGACTTCGGCAGATCACGAAAACCGCGTGTTCAAATACGTGCGTGGTGTCATGACGGACCTCGGCACGCTGGGTGGCAGGCAAGCTACCGTCACGGCCCTGTCTGCCGATGGTTCGGTGGTACTGGGCGTAAGCGAAACGAAGGACGGCACTTTCCATGCATTCAAGCACGCGGATGGTAAAGGCATGATGGACTTGAATACGCTGGGCGGGAATTTCTCTGCAGTACGCGCCAGTTCTGATGATGGCAAGGTGGCGGTTGGGGAAAGTCATTTGCCGACTGGCGTCACGCACGCATTCAAGCATACCGATGCACTTGGCATGCAGGATTTAGGTAATTTGCCGGGCGGATCGACGTCGTTCGCTTATGAAGTATCAGCAGATGGAAGTACTGTGATCGGTATTGCCGATACTGCGAATGGCGAACTGCATACCTTCATGCATACCGACGACCAGGGTATGGTTGACCTGGGGCGCGTATCAGACCAGGGGGCTTTATCCGCGCCTTATCTATCCATCCGATCCGCGCGGGTAAGAAGCTAAACAATAGACTGTATAGTCAGGAGCAGGTCTCGGTGCCTGCAGCCATCGCCTTCAGCATGGTCAGGTCGAGCAATTCGATTTCGCGATTGTTAACCTTCAACAAGCCTTGCTTCTTGAACTTGGAGAGCAGGCGGCTGATGCTTTCTATGGTCAGGCCGAGATAGTTGCCGATGTCTTCGCGCGACATGCGCAGCTGGAAGTTGGTCGAGGAATAGCCGCGTGTGGTGTAACGCGATGCGAGATTGACGAGGAAGGCGGCGAAACGTTGTTCGGCGCGCATATTTCCGAGCAAGAGCATGACGCTTTGTTCGCGCGTGATTTCCTGGCTCATCATGCGATGGAAGTGGCGCAACAGCGTCGGCATGGTGCCAAACAATTCTTCCAGACGTGGGAACGGAATCTCGCAGACTTCGCTATCCTCGAGCGCGACGGCATTGCAATGATGACGATCCGTGCTGATGGCATCCATGCCAAGCAATTCGCCGGTCATCTGGAAGCCGGTAATCTGCTGTTCACCGCCGGCATTGATCTGGCAAGTCTTGAAATGGCCGACGCGTACCGCATACAGGTTGCTAAAGGTGTCACCCATCCGATACAGATAATCATCGCGGGCGACCTTGCGGCGACGGCCGATAATCTTGTCCAGTCGGTCCATATCATTTTCCCCCAGTCCCATCGGCAGGCACAGCTGATGCATGCTGCAAGTGGAGCAACTGGCGCGCAGCGCGTTGACGGTCAAGGCGGGATCAGTGCTGGAGGACGAAGGTTGGCTCATATTCCTGGCTCGTATGTTTTACTCATGTAGGCTACTTTGCCCAGGCAAAGTAGCAATCAGTTATCAAGTGTGAACTGTTGCTATTTCATGTGATCTTGTCATCAATCAGCAGCAAGGGCAACTTGTCTTTTACCTGCGCCCATTT